>DATHJP010000841.1:0-3192 GCA_035489695.1 Terriglobales bacterium | reverse complement strand
CTGACCATATCGATCCTCCGGCGGGAAATAGGTTCCGCCGACAAACGGTTTCAGATCTGGCGTCAACCAGACGCTCATCGGCCAGCCGCCGCCGCCGGTTGTTGCCTGCACAAATGTCATGTAAACGCGGTCAACATCTGGACGCTCTTCGCGATCGACTTTGATGTTCACGAATTCGCGATTCATGATGGTGGCCACTTCTTCGGTTTCGAAAGATTCGTGCGCCATGACGTGGCACCAGTGACAAGTGGAATACCCGACCGACAGAAAGATCGGTTTGTTTTCCTGGCGCGCTTTGGCGAATGCTTCCTCACCCCACGGATACCAATCGACGGGATTATGCGCGTGCTGAAGAAGATAGGGCGACTTCTCCTGCGCCAGGCGGTTCGTGTGCTCGGGACGCGCCGGCTTGGGCTCAGCAAAAGTGTCGCTGGATGTCACCAACCACGTTAATGCGAGAAAACCAAAGCGGAAGCGACTTGTCATTACGTCATGATCCAAAGCATTGTCATCCCGAGCGGAGCGAGGCACCTCACGCAGCATGGACGACTGTCCCTGTCGGAAAAGTGTAATTCATTCGGCAAATGAGAGGTTCTTCGCTTCGCTCAGAATGACACTGAAACGATGGACACGACACATCTCGTTCTTCTTTTTCTCGCCATCGGCGTGATCGCCTTGCTGTACTCGTCGGTGGGCCACGCCGGCGCGTCGGGCTATATCGCAACGATGACGCTGTTTGGGTTGGCGCCGGCCGTCATCCGTCCAACTGCGCTCATGCTAAATATTTTGGTCGCGTCAATCGGCACGTTTCAATTTTGGCGGGCGGGTCATTTCTCGTGGAAATTATTCTGGCCGTTCGCGCTACTTTCCATTCCGGCTGCCTATCTCGGTGGTTATTTGCAGCCGTCCGCTTCCGTCTTGAGGATTTTGATTGGCGTAGTGCTTCTGTTTTCGGCAGCGCGACTTCTGTTTCGGCGACGCGATCCAATGGAAACATCGCCTCCCTCAGTTCCGGTGGCAGTAGCCGTCGGAGCAGGCCTGGGATTTCTCGCAGGGCTAACCGGAACCGGCGGCGGCATATTTCTGACGCCCCTCTTGTTGTTTTGCGAATGGGCGCGCATTCGCGAGGCCGCTGCGGTATCGGCACTCTTCATTTGGGTAAACTCGGTCGCGGGACTAGTTGGTTACTTCACGAAAGTGCATTCCGTCCCTTCGTTGGGCTTGGTTCTTGCAGCCGCTGCGATAATCGGCGGCATCATCGGCTCGCATTTGGGGAGCAAACATTTGGCTGTCCGCGTGATTTCGCTTTGTCTAGCGACGGTCCTGCTGATTGCGGGTGTGAAACTGATTTGCACGGGGTAGACCTGGATTGGTTGTAGCCGCCTCGCTGTGGCGAAGCGAATTGCCCGCCATCCCGGCACGGCGGCACAGCGCCGTGGCTACAGCAACTTAAGCCTCGGTGCGGTGGCCGGAGACCACGGATTTGTGGTGGAATCGGACGCGACGATCTCGTCGGCGTATGTGCGCAAGAGTTGGCAAAACGCTGTGACGTCCAACCCGTGATGGCGAGGGCTGAATCTCGCGAGGTTACTTTCCGCCAACTTGAACAGGCGCACTGCGGGAGACAAACGTCTGCCATGCTTCACGTGCGACGGGTGTTCGAACTGCTTTTGAAGGTGAACGAACGCGCCTGCCGCCTGGATCAATCCCTTGAAATAATTCGCATCGCGCGACTTCGTCTGGAGCCATAGCTGCTCCAGGACATCATGCGCCTCGTAGTAGTGTCGTTCGTTCCAGCAGCGGAAAAACGCGCGATAATACGGGTGATTTGCGATGTCGCTTTGGTCCAAATCAACGTCACCACTGGACAGCTCGGTCACGAATTGCGAAATCCTCTCGCCTTTGTTCATGGAGGGCTTAATTTGCTCGCAGCTCAGATAATGGGCAAACCGCGAACCAGCTCTTCACAGGGGCACCTTCACACGCGCCCTCTCCCTGGCGAGGCAGAGGCGAGAGCTGCAACCTCCTGCTCCGTGCCGTGGAAATGAGTATCCCGATCCTTGCAATTTTGGTGATGCTCATCGCAGTGCTGATTTTTTGCTCGGCACTTTTCTCCGGAGTCGAGACGGCCCTGTTCCTCCTCAAGCCACACCAGCTCCGGCGGCTGGAAGCGAACCATGCCCGGCTTACGAAATTCATTCACCTGTTCCGGGAAAATCCGCGCCGCGTTCTTAACGTTCTGCTGCTGGGCGACGGCCTCGTAAACGTGGTGCTAGTCGTTTTGTGCCTGTTCGTCTTATGGGAGGGGCCGCTGGCGGGCCGTGTTCCGCAGTGGCTGGCTGGAATCGCGATTTTCGGCGTCGTCGTGCTGGTGTGCGATCTGCTTCCAAAACTCCTGGCGCTGTCTGCCCCATATCGACTCTCCGCGCTCAGCGCCTTCATGTTGCAAATCTCGATGCCGCTTCTTGACCGCATGGGTCGCGGACTCGAGACGGTCAGCGGTTACGTAGTCAATCTATTCACGCCCCGGCATCTGCGCGCCACTTCGCGCCGTTTGAGCGACGAGGAACTCGAGACGCTGATGGAGATGGGTGAAGAACAGGGCGCCTTGTACGAGGGAGAAGCTGAAATGATTCATGAAATCATGAAGCTGAGCGACAAGACAGCCAAGGACTGCATGACACCCCGCGTCGACAGCTTCATGCTGCCCGACGATCTGACGAACGAAGACGCGATCACGCGTCTAAAAGAGAAACGCCATCGTCGCGTGCCCGTCTACGCTGACACGCCGGACCAGATTGTTGGCATTGTCGACGTGAAACTGTTTCTGCTCGATCCATCGGATCATTACACGGAAAAACTCATCGCGCCCTCTTTCGTTCCCGAGACAATGAAAGCGCTGGAACTGCTCAGGCTCTTTCTGACTCATCCCCAGGGAATGGGCGTGGTTGTTGACGAGTTCGGTGGCACCGAAGGCATCATCACAATGGAGGACATCGTCGAAGACATCCTTAGCGGCACAGTGCGCGAGGGCGACGTCGCTCTGTACATCGAACCGCTCGGAAAGGGTCAATTTCTCGTCAGCGGCGATGCGCGTCTGGACGATCTGAGCGAGCATCTTGGTTTTCCGATCGATGCAGATGGCATCGACACGATCGGTGGATTTGTTTTCAACCATCTGGGCTATTTTCC
>DATHJP010000840.1:0-2100 GCA_035489695.1 Terriglobales bacterium | reverse complement strand
CGTCGAGCCCGCCGCTAGCGCGAAGAAGACAGCTTAAGACTTCCGGCCCATTCATTACCCAGGAAAAGAAAGAATGGCACAAACCGAGGTGATGCCAGTCACGCAGCCGAAGCGTATCGGGAAACCGGGCGATCCTTGTGTAATGGTGATTTTCGGAGCTGCCGGCGACCTGACCCGCCGCAAACTAATTCCCGCCCTCTATAATCTCGCTAAAAATGAGCTGCTATCGCGCGAATTTTCCGTGCTCGGCGTGGCGCGCGCCAAAATGAATACCGAGGAATTCCGTAAAAAGGTCTCCGACGACTTGAGCGAATTTGCCACCGGAAGCGTGGATCCGGATTTGCGCGAATGGTTCGTGCGCCGCATGCATTACCTCCAGGGAGACTTCAAGGACAAGAACCTTTATTCGCAACTGAAAGAACTTCTGGAAAAGATCGATAAGGATCACGCCACGCATGGCAACTATTTTTATTATCTAGCCACCGGTTCAGATTACTTCGGTCCCATCGTCGAGCACTTGGCTGAAATGGGATTGATGGAAACGGAGAACCGGGGCTGGCGCAGGATTATCGTTGAAAAGCCCTTTGGACGCGACCTTGAATCGGCCCGTGCGCTTAACAAGCAGCTTCTCCAGGTAGCCAGCGAAAAGCAGATCTATCGCATTGACCACTATCTTGGGAAAGAGACCGTCCAGAATATTTTGGCATTCCGCTTCGCCAATGGAATCTTTGAACCAATTTGGAACCGGCGTTACATCGATCACGTACAGATTTCGGTAGCAGAAACGGTGGGTGTCGAAGGCCGCGGCACTTATTACGATCAAGCCGGCGCGTTGCGCGATATGGTGCCCAACCACATCATGCAGCTCATTAGCCTGACCTCGATGGAGCCGCCTATTTCGTTCCACGCAGACGCAGTACGAGATGAGCAAGCCAAGATTCTGCATGCCATCCAGCCGTTGAGTTCGGAGGAAGTGTTGAGCAGAACTGTTCGCGGCCAATATGGCGAAGGGGTGGTGGAGGGGCAACGCGTGCCCGCATATCGTAATGAGGGCGATGTCCCGACGGATTCCCGCACCGAGACCTTCGTGGCCATGAAGCTGGCAATCGATAATTGGCGTTGGGCGGATGTTCCTTTCTATCTTCGAACCGGGAAACGCATGGCCGCTCGCCACACTCATATCGTGATTCAGTTTCGCCGAGCTCCATTTGTGCTGTTTCGCGATACTCCGGTTGAAAATCTGATGCCCAATCAACTGGTGCTACACATTCAGCCCGAGGAAGGCATCTCGTTACGGTTCGCTGCCAAAGTTCCGGGGCCGGCCATGAGTTTGGGCGCGGTGAACATGAAATTCGAATACGCCGATTATTTCGGATCGCAGCCCAGCACGGGTTATGAGCGGCTATTGCACGATTGCATGATTGGCGACCAAACCTTGTTTCAGCGGGCGGACATGGTAGAAGCCGGCTGGTGCGTCGTGAGCCCGCTGCTGGATGTGTGGAAGGCCCTGCCGCCTCGCAACTTTCCCAACTACGCCGCTGGAACGTGGGGCCCAAAAGATGCTGAAGACCTGATGGAGCGCGATGGGCGCCACTGGAGGAATTCCGAGAAATGATTCTGGCAGGCGACATTGGAGGCACCCACGCCAGGCTGGCCGTCTTCGATGTACTGGATGGCCACTTCAGCCTGATCTCGGCCTCGGTTTTTCCTAGCCGCGAATACACCAGTCTGGATGAAATCGTTTCCAAGTTTGTGCGAACTACGAATGTGCATCCCCACGCTGCTTGTTTTGGGGTGGCCGGACCAGTACGCAACGGCCGCGTCGAGGCTTCCAATCTTCCGTGGATCATCGAATCCAAACGGCTCGCCGAAGAACTGGATATTAAGAAAGCATTGCTCATCAATGATCTGGAAGCCAACGCCTGGGGAATTGCATTTCTAGATCCCGCCGACCTGGTCTCGCTGAATCAGGTTAAAGGGACTTCGGAGGGTAATCAGGCGGTGATCTCGGCTGGAACAGGGCTAGGCGAAGCTGGGATGTATTGGGACGGCACTAAACATCATGTATTTGCTTGCGAAGGTGGTCACGCAGACTTCGCT
>DATHJP010000839.1:0-3674 GCA_035489695.1 Terriglobales bacterium | reverse complement strand
CAACCTCGTGAAAAAGCTGTGGCTGCTCCAACTGCGGGGTGTGCCCGGCGTCCTCGATCACTGCCAGTGTGGATCCCGCGATACGATCGCGCATCTCTGCACCGTGCTCAGGCGTGCGGGCGCGATCGTAGCGGCCTTGAATGATCATCGTCGGAACACGGATGGACGCCAGTTGGTCGAAAGTCCGGTTGGCAGCGTTCGAGCGAGCCGCCTCGACCGCGGCTTTCTGTGAAGCGGACATCGCGATCTGCCGATACTCCGCGAGCACTGAAGCGGAAGGACGCTGGTGAAAGAACCCGTCGACGATTGGCGTGACGGTTTCTTCGTTCCACTCCGCAGCACCAAGCGCCTCGGCTTTCTCGAGCGCGAGTGCTGCGTTCGGTGTGAACCCCCCGGTGGCCACCAGGAGCAAGCGTTCGACGCGCTCACTGTGTCGTAACGTGAAATGCTGCGCTACGACGCCGCCCATGGAGCCGCCTATCAGCGCCACCTGGCTGACACCCCAGCTATCAAATTGCAGCGCCAGCGCATCGGCAAGACCCGCCATGGTATACGGACCACCCAGTCTTGCCGATGCGCCAAAACCAGGCAGATCGATGGCAAAACTCCGAATGCCATGTTCTGCAACCCGATCCAGGCTGGGAACCCAGTACGCCGACGATTGAAGGAACCCGTGGATAAATACGATCGCGGGTTCAGTCCCCTTCCGTTCAAGTGTAAACACGGTGGTCAGATCGCACTCTTTTTCAGCTCCTGGGCTTTCTTCGCCGATGCGGCCATTGCGTCCGTGGGTTTGATTTGGCGCAACAGTACATTCTGGATTTGCTGCTGCATGTAACGGTCCCACTCCGCGTACCATGTTGTGAGTACATTTTCGCGCACTTGCGCCGTCGCGAGTTGCTGCCGGAGTATATCCAGGTCGTAGCCCGTCTTTTTCTGCGAAGCGATGATGTCCGGATCCTGCTCAAGTGATTTGAACGGAAACCCAACTCCGTATTTCAGGTACCAATCCTTGGCCACGTCATAACGGCCGTTTGCGTCCTTTCCGCCCATGAAGTACAGAAGCCTCCAGGCTGCGTCTCTGTGCTTCGTCTGTGAGCTCATCGCGTAAAGACGCGACCACCCCATGGGGCCCTTGTTGACGTCCTTCAGGCCGGGGAAGCGCATCATCTGAATATTGCCTGCCCGCTTGCTCAGAGCGGGGTTGTTCGCGCGCGGAAACACGTTACCCACATTCGACGCGAAAGTACCTTGACCGCTCACATAAATGTCCCGAGCCTGTGTCTCGTCGATCTCCAACCCTCGTGGATCGAGAATCTTCCAGGTGTGCATCGCGTCGAGCATCCACTCGAGAACCATCACCGCCGTCTTGTCCTCGTTCGGGAAGAGCGGGTCCATCGATGCATCGAACAGGTGTCCTCCGGAGGAGAAAACCATCGACCAGAATTCGTCAAGTCCATCAGTATTAGTCTTGTAGCCCTTGAGAATCGGGTACTGGGAAATGCCTGCCTTCTTGACTTCCAGCGCCGCGCTCTTCAACTCATCCAGTGTGACCGGGACCTTCTTCACGCCTGCTTTCTCGAGCTGCGACTTGTCATAGAGGTAGACGTAGATGTCCCCGTAATACGGCACTCCGTATTGTTTCCCTTTGTAGAACAGGGTTTGAAGTGTCGCCGGATAAATGTCGCGGTTCAGTTCAGCGAGTTTGGGTAATCCATCAATCGGCTGTAGCCAGCCCGCTTCAACCCAGGCGCCGAGATGGGTATCTCTGACGTAAAACGCATCACCCTGCGTGCCCGCATTGAAGAGCGCAACCATCTTCTCTGCGTAGAGTTGCAGATCCAAAGGAGTGTAGTTCACGCGGATATCCGGGTTTTCAGCCATAAACCGTTTGACACTGGCTTCGACAACTTGAGGCTCGAATGCCCATCCCTGGAAGCTTATGGTGGTGGTAGCTTGCGCGAGCGCCGAACTGAGCAGCCCTGCAGTGCCGAGCCCCAGACCCACACCGGCGAAAGTCGATGTCTTGAGAAAATTGCGGCGAGACATCACGGGTGGTGAATCGTCTTTGCTTGTCATCGTAGCTTTCCCTTTCGTTGAGAGTTGCCCTTAATCCGATGCGATGTTCAATCCTTGACCGCACCGCTGGTGAGACCTTGAACAATCAATCGCTGAAACAAGAACGCCAGCACCAACGGAGGAATGATCGCGAGCACTCCACTGGTCGCCATCAACGTACGCTCCGTCGTGACGTCGGTCGCAAAGCCGGCGACAACCACAGGCAGAGTCTTGGCGGCCGTCGTACTGGTCAGAATCACGGCAAAAAGATAGTCGTTCCAGGCCGTCATGAAGGCAAACATTCCGGCCGCGATGAGTCCGGGAAACGCGGCCGGTAACAGCACTCGCCACATCATCTGCAGCCAACTGCATCCGTCCATGTAGGCCGCTTCTTCGAGTGAACGCGGTATGGTCTGAAAGTAATTCTTCAGAAGCCAGATTGTGAAAGGAAGCGTAAACGACACGTATGTCACGATCAGCGCCGACAAGTGGTCGAGGAGACCGAAGTTCTTGATGGTAAGGTAAAGTGGAACAATGAGTGCGATACCAGGCAACATCCGCGATCCCAGGTAGAGCCCGAGCAGACTGCCGCATCCGCGAAAACGGAATCGTGCCAAGCTGTAACCCGCCAGAGTACCGAGCAAGAGATTGAGCACTGCGGTCCCGGTCGCGGCGATAAGAGAGTTCACCATTCCGGGAAACGTCTGCTCGGCTGCCCGGCTGCCCACAATAGCCCGGGTCCCAGCCGGGTCGAAAAATGTCATGTAGTTCGAAATCGTGGGGTTCCTGGGGATCCACTGTGGAGGCACTGAAAGCGCATCCTGCTCGTGCATGAAACTCGTCAGCAACAACCAGCAGAACGGCGCCAGGATGTAAATGGCGACGATTAGCCCCCCAAGCATCGGCAGAATCATCCTTCGCGCGTGGCGGGCATCGACAATAGCGGCACCTATTCCATGACGTGAGAGAGAGCTGTTCATGTCTCGAAATCTCCGCGACGATAGAGGACCCGGAAATAGACTAATGCGAATCCGAATGTGATCAAGCTGACCGCGTACGCATAGGTGTTGCCAAGTCCGAAGTCGAGATTTTCGAACGTTGTCAAATAGGTCTTCCAAACAAGGGTTGTGGTTGCCGTTCCCGGACCCCCGGCAGTCAGCACGTAAATAACATCGAAGGCGCGAATCGCGGATAGCGTTTGCAGAATGAGCACGACAAGAAGTGTCTGGGCCAGCCACGGGAACGTGACAAACCAGAAAGCCTGGAATGCCCCCGCCCCGTCCACTCGCGCGGCTTCATATAGTTCCTCAGGTATTTTCTGCAACGCGGCCAGCAAAAGAATGACTGCGAGTGGAAGTACATTCCAGACATCGGCAAATGCAAGCGCCAAAAGCGCCGAGGTCGGGTCCGATAGCCAGCCTCTATATTCCGAAATGAGCCCGAGGCTCATCAAGAGCCCGTTCAGCGCCCCAATTTTCGCGTCATAAATCCATTGCCACATCAATCCATTGACCACCGGTGGTATTGCCCACGGGAGGAGAATCAGCGTCCGCAAGATGGCGCGGCCGCGAAAAGGCCGGTGAAGCAGGAGAGCAACACATACGCCGAGCACGATC
>DATHJP010000838.1:0-2186 GCA_035489695.1 Terriglobales bacterium | reverse complement strand
TCTAACCTGCTATTCAAGCAGGCTTTCTCCTTCAGTGGTGTCGCAGGCTCAGCACATGGCCCAATCCAGTCATCGCAACGACCGGCTAAAAGCCGCGTGGACGCCGGCTTCGGAACAATGCTGGAAACCTAAGGAACCCGTACGCGTGACCTGGGGATACGCATGACGCTCATCGCAGCGGCCGGGCTTGACACATACCCCGTGGTTTTCGGCGACCTGCTTATCCCAGGTCCCGAGCGACCTGGTTCGGCGCCCGATATTTCCCTGGCTGGCGCGGTTACGAGCGTCTTCCCTCCCGGATCGGATTGGTCCATTCTCGGGCTGAACCAAAAGGTCGTGCTGCTTGGCGAGCATTGTGCGATCGCATGGGCCGGTGATGTTGTATTCGCGTGCACTGTGATCGCTGGATTGCGGGCGCTTGCTTCGCGGGCGCCGCTGTCGCTGCCTATCGTCGAGACGTACCTGGCAGAGCTTGATCCGACAATGAAGGATCAAGTCAGTTTCGTTGGATGGGTGGGGGATGGCGAAGTTTTCCACCAATTCTGGTACCGAGCCGACACTGCGGAAAGCGCGCTGTTCGGGAGGGTAAGCGCTGGCGGCAGCGCTGCGACTGATTTCGTCATGCTCGCCTTGCAAATTTCCGGAGGTTCTTGGAACGCCCCGGGTCAAGCGCTCGCCGGTCTCGAGCGAGCGATGTCTTCGATGCTATCGGCCACTTCGCTTTTGCTTCGAGCCGAGCTGTCGAGCGAAAACAATCCGCTGCAATACTTCGGCGGCGGGTACGAAATCGCCACAGTTATTGGCGACAAGTTTGCAAAGGTCGGCGATATTGCGTTCGTTTTTTGGATGGCCAACGTGACTGATGGAGAGGCGGTGCTAAGCGGCCCCTGGCTCGTCCTCAAGCAGGACTACGCGGATGACTTTCTGCTCCTGCGCGTGTTGCGAATGCGCCCCGGCAATGTCAGCACAGACCCGCCGCTGATCGAAGAGGACAGGCACGTGGTTGCGCCATTCGGCAACACCGTCGACGCGGCGCTTGCGAACAGCATTTCCTGGCCCGGAATGGAAGCAACATTCACCTGCCATGTCGTTTTGGTGCACTCGCCGCAGGACATCACCGTGTTCAATCGAATCGATTACAGTGAGTCAAGAACGCCCAAGAGCATTAGCTTTTCCTTGGAAGATCGTCACATAAGCTTCGTGGTCAGTCGGCAGTTCGCTGACGAGCTCACCCAAAGTGTCTTTGCCGGTTTTGCCGGACTGTGAAGAACATCATTGTCGGCAAGGCATCGGTGATGAATGAGAAATCGAATCACGAAAGTCATGGCGGACACCACGGCCCGGCCCACCATCACGATGATGCGGACTCCGCGGTAGCTCGTAGCGAGATCGACCCGGTGTGCGGGATGAGCGTCGCGGCCACCGCTGAGCGCTCTGTGGAGCACCGCGGGCACAAGTACTTTTTTTGCAGCAACGGATGCAGGGACCGGTTTGCCGCGGACCCGGAGCAGTATCTAAAACCAAAACCACCCTTGCCATCCCAACTGCCGGCAGGCGCGATATATACCTGCCCGATGCACCCCGAGATCCGGCGGGATCGTCCGGGCAACTGCCCGATCTGCGGCATGGCGCTCGAGCCTCTCAACGTTTCGCTCGAAGATGCGGACGATGGCGAGCTACGCTCGATGACATTGCGCTTTTGGGTCGGCGTCGCATTCACCCTGCCGTTGCTCCTTGCCACGATGAGCGAGTTTTTCGCGCCGCGCTTGGCGAATTGGGCGGCAGGTGCGGGCTGGCTCCAAGCAGCGCTTGCAACCCCCGTGGTGCTTTGGGGCGGCTGGCCATTCTTCGTGCGCGCATGGCATTCATTTCGCACCTGGAACTTGAACATGTACAGCCTGATTGCGCTGGGGACCGGCGCGGCCTATGCATTCAGCGTGTACGCAATCCTGTTCCCGGAGACGCTGCCCCACGCGTTCAAGCACGACGGAAACGTCCCGCTCTATTTTGAATCAGCCGCGGTGATAACCGTGTTGGTGTTGCTCGGCGAAGTTCTTCAGCTTCGAGCGCGATCACGCACTTCCGGTGCCATCAAAGCGCTGCTCGGCTTGACGCCCAGCACGGCAACACGTGTTAGCCCGGATGGAGCTGAAGAGGAGATATTGCTCGACAAGGTGGCGGTCGGT
>DATHJP010000837.1:0-3331 GCA_035489695.1 Terriglobales bacterium | reverse complement strand
GGAATACGCAATCGCTGCCGACGTGGACCAGCTCTACGAAGATCTCTTTCAGACCTTCAACAAATACACCGATCATCTGCCCACCAAAAATCGCTTGCACGGTGATGTTGCAAATCGGTGGGTCATCGTCAACCGCCAGGCTGGCCGGATCCTCGGCGCGGTATGTTTCCAGCTTCAAGGCCCGCGGGTGAACTACAATTACCTTTACAACTTTAGCCACAACGGCCTCGATTTTCTCCGACTGCAAAATAATTTTTACGGCGTGATGCATCAGCGCGGCATTCGCGCCGGGTTCCTCTGGATCAATCAAACCCACACCCGCCTCGCTGCGCTGCATGAGTCGATGGGCTGGCGCTTCGACGGCCTTCAGGATTATTTTTTTCTTCGATCTTCCGTGAACTGACACGCCCCGTGCACTCGACGAGACAGACGAAGGATGTCACGCCCGACAAGGTTTGGAAAGCCTAAGAGGCGAAGAAAGCCGCGCAACTTTCAGGGCTCGGCGCCACGATTAGACATGCTTAAACTTCCAGCAGAAGATACCGAGCTGACTCGGCCAGCGAATGAAAGGGTCAGACCATCGCTTTCCTGGCGAAATGCGAGGCAGGCACTGCATACGCGCGTCGCCGCCTTTCTGGGTTTTGCAGTTCTGCTAACCGCCGTCTTCATCAAGCCGTTGTTCTTGCTGGCAGCTGGTGCGATCCATAGCCAGCTAGATTCGTACATCGTATTGGTTCCGTTTGTTTCAGCATACCTGATCTACGATCGTCGCAAACGGCTGCCGAAGGAGTACGGTTTTTCGTCATGGGCTATGATTCCGCTGCTAGCGGGGATCATTGCGTTAACTACAGCGCTGAAGTTGCATCGATCAGGCAGCTCTCTGAGCGATCACGATTACCTGGCATTGATGGCTCTTTCTTTTGTGTGCCTCCTCGCGACCGGCGGATTCCTTTTCCTCGGACGAAAATGGATGACCGCCGCCGCTTTCCCCTTCGCCTTCTTGATCTTCATCGTGCCGATGCCTGACGCGATGGCAGATACCTTGGAAAGGGCTTCGGCGCTCGCGGCCGCGGACGCCGCCAGTCTCTTTTTCAACCTGACTGGTACGCCGACGTTGCGAGAGGGGCCGGTGTTTCAGTTGCCTAACATCGTGATTCAAGTCGCCCAGGAGTGCAGTGGTATCCGATCCAGCTGGGTCCTTTTTATTACAAGTCTTCTCGCTGCCAACTTATTCCTAAAGAGCGGCTGGCGACGGGCGGTCTTGGTTTGCTTCGTAATTCCTCTGGGAATTGCGCGCAATGGACTTCGCATCGCGGTAATCGGCAACCTTTGTGTTCAGTTCGGCCCACAGATGATTCACAGCATCATTCATCGTCGCGGCGGCCCGCTGTTTTTCACGTTGTCTTTGATCCCTCTGTTCCTATTGCTTTGGTGGTTGCGTAGGAGCGAAGCGACAGGAAGTCAGAGGTCGGAAGACGGAGTTCGGAGGACAGAGGAGAGAGGGCAGAGGTGAGAGGTGAGAAGTTCGCCACGGCGAATCCGTCCCCGCCCTGGCGGGGCGGATCGGAGGTGAGCCGCCTACGTCCCGCAGTCGCGGGACTGCGGCGCGCCAAGGAAGTCAGAACGGGCGGCAACAGGCAAATAGGTTTATCTTGCAATGCAGCAGATAACTAAGCTAAAGGAATGACGCCAGAGATATGAATTGTAAATTGATTGAGGATCGAGAACGGAACTCGTGCGACGCAACTAGCTCTCGCGATGTGGCGGGTTTATCGCGAATCGGGTCAATCCTCATCGGAACGGTCGCTGCGCTCGTGCTGCTGTTATGCAGTGGTTGCCAAACAGAGCAGAGCGCGCCCTTGCCAGAGCAGAGGACGGCGTCAACACCGGTCCGCTTGACTGCCGGCGATGTGATCAAGCTTTCATTTCCCGCGACGCCCGAACTGAATCAGTCACAAAAAATTCGAGCCGACGGCAAAGTTAGTTTGCCAATGATCGGGGAGGTGACCGCGGAGGGAAAAACTTTGGGGGAATTTCAGAGCGAGCTAATACGTTTGTATCAGCCTCAACTCAAGAACGCCGACGTCCTTGTGACCCTGGAGAGCGCTGTGACGCAGGTGGTCGTTTCCGGCGCTGTGGCCAAGCCGGCGAAACTCTTGTTCGAACGTCCGACGACTATTTTTCAGGCCATCATGGAGGCGGGCGGACTTAATGAATACGGAAGCTTTAAAAACGTTCATGTGATTCGCATTGTCGGTGGCCGGCAGCATACCCAGATCCTCGATCTAAGGTCGACTCTAAGGGGCGATGCAACTCAGCCATTTTATGTCAAGGATGGCGACGTGATTTACGTCCCTACAAATCCATTTTGACGAGGCAGCCCGTCAAGCCATCGCTGTTGGTGGCTTGAACCAGGACGAGGCGTGGACGTGGAGCCGAATTATTGGATTGCCCTGTAGGGTGTCGCTCGGATCCTGGGTCGGTGTCGGCGTAGGGGTTGGAGTTGGTTTTACGGCATGATTGTAACGGTGGCCTTGCTGTTGGACAGCTGGTAACCTGCTCCGCTGTTGAGCTGCATCATTGCCGTCTTTGTTCGCGTCAGATTACTTTGCAAAGCATTTAGCGTCACGGTGGCTGTGGATGCGCCAGCCGGAATTGTGATGTACCCAGATGGACCGCTTAAGGTGTAAATAATTCCAAGTCTCGCGCTGCCACCCATTTTGTAGGTCACGGTGACTGGTTGCGAAGCGTTAATTGTGGAGGCCGAAATGGTATAAGTAGCGCTGCTTCCTTGATGCACCGATGTAGGTGACGCCGAAAGACTGATAATTGGGCTGGGTGTTGGCGTTGACGTAGGCGTAGGAGTCGGTGTGGAAGTTGGTGTAGCGGTTGGCGTCGGAGTCGGCGTTGGTGTCGGTCCGGGCGTTGGAGTAACAGATGGCGTCGGTGTAGGTGTGGCCGACAGGCTGAAAGCTTTATAGGTATAGCTGTTCAGGGTCCAAGAACTGTTAAGTTTCGAGCCCAGTGTTACATAAATGGTGCGCCCATCAGTGGGGATGTTACTTACGGTTTTCGAAAGCACGGTCACTTGGCCAGAGTTGTAAATATCGCTGCCATTTTGCGAACTACCCACGAGAAGCAAATAGACGCTCGCGCTCCCCGGACTCCAGGTGAAAGTCACGCTGGATGAGCTAAAGGTTGATCCAGGTCCAGGGCTCACCATTACTGCGGGACCCGAACTTGGCGTGGGAGTTGGTGTGGGAGTCGGAGTAGCTGTTGGCGTGGGTGATGGAGTTGGAGTAGGCGTTGGGGTCGAAGTTGGCGAGGGTGA
>DATHJP010000836.1:0-5387 GCA_035489695.1 Terriglobales bacterium | reverse complement strand
TGCTGCATCTGTCCGAACATCTCATCGGCAACCTTTTCCGTAATCGCCGACCAGATTTCAATTACTTTGTTGTAACGCTCACCATTAGTGATTGCCCCGTCCAGATATTGCTGCTGAACGTTGAACACCTGCTTGTCAGCGTCACGTACCAGCGTCTTCTTGTTGTCCGGGATAACCATGTCATCGATGCCGATGGAAAGGCCGGCTTTCGTGGCGTAACGGAATCCGAGATCCTTTACCTCGTCGAGCATCTTGACCGTAATTTCCAACCCGAACCGCAAATAGCAGTACGTCACCAATTGCCCGATACCCTTTTTCTTGAGCAGCCCGTTGATGTAAGGCATGCCTTCAGGAAGGTGATCGTTCAAGATGGCGCGTCCCACCGTAGTGTTCAGGAAGCTGCGCTCGGAGTTAATCGGCTCAGTGTGGATTACTTCCTGATCATCGTAAGCACTTACCAGGTCGATAACTTCACCGGTGTAACGCAAACGGATCGGAGAGAGCGTCTCTACTTCGCCGGCTTCGAGTGCCAAGAGCACTTCTTCAATATTGGCGAAAGCTCGTCCTTCACCCTTGGCGCCAGGCTTACCTTTCGTCAGGTAGTACAGACCCAAGACCATGTCCTGCGTCGGGACAGTAATAGGCTGACCAGAAGCTGGAGAAAGAATATTGTGCGATGACAGCATCAGCACACTGGCTTCAACTTGCGCTTCCGGAGACAGCGGAATATGTACCGCCATCTGATCGCCGTCAAAGTCAGCATTGAATGCCGTGCAGACCAGCGGGTGAATCTTGATCGCCTTGCCTTCCACCAACACCGGCTCAAACGCCTGAATGCCCAACCGGTGCAATGTGGGAGCGCGGTTCAAGAGCACAGGATGATCTTTGATCACCTCTTCCAGGATGTCCCATACGATGGGTTCCTGCTGCTCCACCATTTCCTTGGCTTGCTTGATGGTGGTGCAGTGCCCGGTCTGCTCCAGCCGGTGATAAATAAACGGCTTGAACAACTCCAGTGCCATCTTCTTAGGCAGACCACACTGGTGCAACTTGAGTTCTGGACCGACCACGATCACGGAGCGGCCTGAATAGTCCACGCGCTTGCCCAACAGATTCTGACGGAAACGTCCCTGCTTTCCTTTTAGCGTGTCGGACAGAGACTTCAACGGACGGTTATTGGCACCGCGCAGCACACGGCCACGACGGCCGTTATCGAACAACGCGTCCACTGCTTCCTGCAACATGCGCTTTTCGTTGCGCACGATTACTTCGGGCGCGTGCAGATCCATCAACTTCTTCAACCGGTTATTGCGATTGATCACGCGTCGATAAAGATCATTTAAGTCCGAGGTCGCGAAGCGTCCGCCATCCAATGGCACCAAAGGACGCAACTCCGGCGGAATAACCGGGATCACATCCAAAATCATCCAGTTGGGTTTGTTCCCGCTCTTACGGAAAGCTTCGACAACTTTCAGACGCTTGGCATACTTGAGCCGCTTCTGCAGCGAGGTCTCGTTCTTCATCTTCTCCCGCAGTTCGCCGGAGAGACCCTCGATGTCCACGCGCTTGAGAAGTTCCTTAATTGCCTCGGCGCCCATCATGGCCTTAAAGCCAGCAGGGCGATACTGCTGGTCGAGTTCCCGATACTTTGTCTCGTCCTTGATGACTTCGTGGTCTTTTACCGGCGCGTCCCCCGGCTCGACAACCACATAGGCTTCGAAATAGAGCACCGACTCAAGATCACGCAGCGAGATGTCGAGCAAATGACCAATGCGGCTAGGCAGCCCCTTGAAAAACCACACATGGGAACAAGGCGAAGCCAGCTCGATGTGCCCCAAACGCTCGCGGCGCACTTTCGAGAGCGTAACTTCCACTCCGCATTTGTCGCAGATCACTCCGCGGTGCTTCATCCGCTTATATTTTCCGCAGAGACATTCCCAATCTGTCACTGGCCCAAAGATGCGGGCGCAGAACAATCCATCACGCTCAGGCTTAAAAGTGCGGTAGTTAATAGTTTCGGGCTTGGTCACCTCACCATGCGACCAGCTCCGGATTTTTTCCGGAGAGGCCAGGCTGATGCGGATTGCATCGAAATCAGCGATAGGATTTGCCATTTCAAAGGGGCTAGATCGATACAAGGTGTTCCTCCACTTTCCTGCGACGTATCGCCGCCGCTCGCGGCTCCTGGGTTCAAGTGGCCAGTGGTTAGTGACCAGTGGCCAGTCATTTCTGGCTCTAGAGCATCCAGGAGCACGCGCTCCGAGCCTTTTTCTTAAATATCTCTTATTAAATCAGCCAGTCGTGGCTAGCGGCGTTGAACTGGCCACTAGCCACTGACCACTTTCTCAATCCGCCGCGGCAGTCGCTGCCACTGGCTTCTTCTCTCCAGCCTTGATAAGTTCCACATCCAGGCACAGAGATTGCAACTCGCGGATCAGCACGTTAAACGATTCCGGAACGCCAGGCTCCATGGCAGCTTCGCCTTTGACGATAGCCTCGTAAATCTTCGTACGGCCATAAACGTCATCCGACTTCGCCGTCAGCAGCTCCTGCAAGATGAACGCCGCTCCGTAGGCTTCCAGCGCCCACACTTCCATTTCTCCGAAGCGCTGGCCACCGAACTGCGCCTTACCACCCAGCGGTTGCTGTGTGATCAGCGAGTACGGTCCGATGGATCGAGCGTGAATCTTGTCGTCCACCAGGTGCGATAGCTTCAGCATGTAGATGTAACCCACAGTGACCGGCTGCTCGAACTTGTCGCCAGTCATGCCGTCATACAGGTTGGTCTTGCCCGACTCCGGCAGACCGGACTGCTTCAGCATCGCCTTGATCTCGCCCTCACGCGCTCCGTCGAACACAGGTGACGAGATGAACACGCCACGAGTCAGGCTTTGCGCAACCGCTGGCAATTCTTCATCGCTGAGTGCTGCGATCGAATCGGCCAACGACGTGTCCTTGAACAAAGCTTTCAGCTCGCGCCGAATTGCGTCCTCGCGCGTGTTCTCGGCCAGAAGCTGAGTCACTTTCTTACCCAGCTCATGTCCAGCCCAACCCAGATGGGTTTCGAGAATCTGCCCCACGTTCATTCGACTCGGGACGCCCAGTGGGTTCAGCACGATTTCCACCGGCGTACCGTCTTCGAGATAAGGCATGTCCTCGTCCGGCAGGATGCGGGCAATTACGCCCTTGTTCCCGTGACGGCCGGCCATCTTGTCGCCTACACTCAACTTGCGCTTCATGGCGACATAAACTTTCACCAGCTTGATCACGCCCGGCGGCAGTTCGTCGCCCTTGGTTAACTTATCTTTTCTTTCGTTGACGATTTTCTTAAGCACGTCGATCTGACGCGAAGTCATCTCTTCGATCTCGTCGATCTGCTCATTGACTCGCGGATCCTTGTCGGCATACTTGATGCGCTTCAAGTTACGAGTAGAAATACGCTCGATAGTGTCACGATCGAGGACGGTGTCCTTGGTCAACAACTTCTTGTTCGTGCGCTCGTCATGCAGATCGGCGAGCACTTCCTTGTTGCCCAGAATGTTCTCCAACCGCTTCAACCGCTCGTCGGTCAGAATTCGGATTTCATCCGAGAGGTTCTTCTCCAATTTCGCGATCTGAGTCCCTTCGATGAACTTGGCTCTCTCGTCCTTTTCCTGACCCTTGCGGGAGAAGATCTTCACGTCCACAATCACTCCCTCGATGCCCGGAGGGCAGTAGAGCGAAGCATCCTTCACGTCGCCGGCCTTTTCGCCGAAGATCGCGCGGAGGAGTTTTTCTTCCGGAGTGAGCTGAGTCTCTCCCTTTGGAGTGACTTTGCCCACCAGGATGTCGCCCTGTTTTATGGTTGCCCCAATGCGAATCACGCCTGCTTCATCCAGATTGCGCAGCATGGTTTCGCTGACGTTGGGAATGTCTCGAGTGACTTCTTCCGGACCAAGTTTGGTGTCCCGCGCCTCGATCTCAAATTCCTCGATGTGGACCGATGTGTAGTAATCGTCCTTGACCAGCTTTTCGGAGACCAGAATCGCATCTTCGAAGTTGTAGCCGCGCCACGGCATGAACGCCACCAGCACGTTACGGCCAAGAGCAAGCTCACCATGATCGGTGCAGGGACCGTCTGCGATGACCTGACCTTTCAACACCCGCTGTCCCTTAAGCACAGTCGGTTTCTGATTGATGCAAGTGTTCTGGTTCGACCGCTTGAATTTCGTGAGCTGGTAAATGTCGCTACCCACTTCACGAGAGAGTTGTCCAGGATGATGTTCCCCCTCGACGCGCACGATAATGCGCTCCGAATCCACCGAATCGATGATCCCATTACGTCGCGCCAGTACGACCGCGCCTGAATCTCGTGCAGTCACGCCTTCCATTCCAGTACCGACTAGCGGCGCTTCCGCTCGCAACAGAGGCACTGACTGCCGTTGCATGTTGGCGCCCATCAAAGCTCGATTGGCGTCGTCGTGCTCAAGGAACGGAACCAGAGACGCAGCCACTGACACCAGCTGTTTCGGGCTGACGTCGATGTAGTCCACTTCATCGCGACTCACCAGAACGAAGTTGCCGGCCTTGCGAGCGTTGACCAACTCGCCGACTATGCGGCCCTTCTCGTCCAGTTCAACGTTCGCCTGTGCGATAACATGCTTGTCTTCTTCCCAGGCTGAGAGATAGAACGAGAAAGGTTCAATCTCCGACGGACGCTTGCGACGTTCTTTCAGTTCGGCGTTAACTTTCTCGATCTCGTGCTTCTCTACGTGATCGCCTACTTTGTGATCACTGTCGCCCGCATTGACCACGCTGATGTAGTCGAGCACACGGCCACCCTTGACACGACGATAAGGCGATTCGATAAAACCGTAATCGTTGATCCGCGCATAACAGCTCAAAGACGAAATCAAGCCGATGTTCGGACCTTCCGGGGTTTCAATCGGACAAATACGTCCATAGTGTGTCGGGTGTACGTCGCGGACTTCGAATCCAGCACGTTCGCGCGACAAACCGCCCGGCCCCAGGGCCGAGAGACGCCGCTTGTGGGTTATCTCCGACAGCGGGTTGGTCTGATCCATGAACTGCGAAAGCTGCGATGATCCGAAGAATTCCCGGATCGCAGCCATCACTGGTTTTGCATTCACGAGATCATGCGGCATAGCCGTGGACATTTCCTGGTACACGCTCATCTTTTCCTTGATAGCGCGTTCCATACGGACCAGGCCGATGCGGAACTGGTTCTCCAGCAATTCGCCTACTGCGCGAACTCGCCGGTTGCCCAGGTGATCGATGTCATCCACGGTGCCGACATTCTTGCGAAGCTTGAGCAGGTAACGGATCGTGGCGTAGAAATCGTCCGGCTCGAGCGTCCGGTTGTCCAGATTGGTAGCGTCGTTCTTTTT
>DATHJP010000835.1:0-3172 GCA_035489695.1 Terriglobales bacterium | reverse complement strand
AGACCTTGGCCGGACTTCTTGTTTCCGCTTCCCTTTATTTTGCGCTTCGGATGGCGAAGACCGGTGCGGCAACGTGGAAAAGCTATTGCGCCATGGGGCTGTTAATAGGCGCGGCGCTGTTAACAAAGGCGACCGCGGTTTTGGCACTTCCCTTTATCGCCGTCGCTCTGGGCCGTCAACTGGCCATCGAGCGAGCCTCCTTCACAAGATGGGCCGGAACACTCGGTAGCATGCTCCTCATTGCGGCCCTGATCTGTGGTCGGCACTACATTCGGATTTCGCAATACGGGAGCCCCATCATCGGCGGCTCGGATCCCGTTACCGGCGTTTTCTGGTGGCAGGACGATGGCTATCACACGATCGCTTACTTCACCCGCTTTGGTCAAAGTCTCGTCCGTCCACTATTTAGTGCAACAGCATCATTCTTTGATGGGCTTTACTCTACTTTGTGGGGTGATGGATTATGCAGTGGCGTATCGGACCTCTCCGTCCGGCCGCCCTGGAACTATCATCTGATGTGCGCCGGCTATCTTCTCTCCTTCCTGCCTGCTCTCCTTCTTTTAATCGGCGTACTTGCATCCTTGTGGCAGCTGTTTCGGGAGTTGCGTATTGACATCTTTATTTTTGTGGGCCTTGCCTTGGCCGTGGCCACGGCGCTGGTTTACTACAATCTTAAAGTCCCGTGTTATGGCTCTGCCAAAGCATTTTATGGATTGAGCGCTCTCGTTCCGCTCGGTTTCTTCGCCGCAACCGGCTGGAATGTTGTCACTGACGAAAGAAAGTGGCGTCAACTACCGATCGCAATTCTGCTGATGGTTTGGGCGATGAATAGCTTCGGTTCGTTTTGGATTTACGATCCGGTAGCTCAACATGTAACTACCGCGACACATCTTTCGGTCGCTAAAAAGCCAGATGCGGCACTAGCGGAAGCTAAAAATGCGGTAGCTGCCGATCCTTCTAATGCCGCCGCCAGAATAGCCCTGGCCACCACCTTGGACGACGCGGAACAATTCAGCGAAGCTCTGGAACAGGCCGAGCGTGCGACTGAGCTTGCGCCTCTGGATGGAGCGACTCACCTGAACCTTGGGATACTGTTGTTTAAGCAGAAGAAGCTGGAGAGAGCGATTGAGGAAGCCCGCCTGGCCGTGGCTTACGCGCCGGAAAATACGCATGCCCATTTCCTTCTGTTAGTTTCGTTGTTCTATCACAATGAAGATCCAGTCGATGCGGCGCGCGACGCACTGGCGGTTTCGCCTTATGATGCCGAGATCCATCATCTGCTCGGTGTAGCTTTGGCGCGAAAGGGAGAGTCAACCGAGGCTTTTCATCAACTAACTTACTATCTTCTGATTAGACCGGACCGGTCGGAAGCGCGCTCGGAGCTGCACCGTGCCCTGCTCGCGCTCATCAATTCTTCTGATGGTGCAAAGCTTCTTCACCAGGCAGCTTCCTCGATTCCCGATTCAACCGTCGCCCTGGACGAACTAGCCTGGATCTTCGCTACTCACCCAAATGACGAGTTGCGTGACGGCCATGAAGCGGTGCGCTTGGCGGAGCATGCTTGCGCTCTAACAAAGGGACCAACCCGCTCTTACTTGCCACTTTGGCGACCGCTTACGCCGAGGCCGGAAACTTCAGCGAAGCGATCGACATAACCCAGGAGTCAATTTCCAAAGCAGGTAATCATACGGATGCCATTGCGTTAGATGAGAAGCTCCCTCGGTTCTTTTCGATCGAGCAAACCTATCCGCCAAGATCCAAATTCGAGATAAATCGCAGCAATGAAATATTGCAGACTGGCAGCGACAAAAAATGTAGAGGCGGCCGTGTCGGCCCCTGGATCGGCTAAAACGGGCGATACGCCCGCCGCTACACTACCGGGCGCTTTCTCGCAGAAGCTCGCGCTCGTCTTTACTTATAGCGTGGCTTAAGAAGCCTGACGGTTCGGCGGAGCCAACTCGCTCTCGCTGAAATCAACGCGCGTATCCAAATAAAGCAGAACAAACGCAATGCCGAGAATTGGCCGCAGCAGTGCCCGCACTAAGCTGGTGATGACCATGCTCCCGATTAACACCGCGTCGGCAGCTTTTGGCGCGTTCAAATTCTGCCACATTTTCATTATTTCTTCCGGAGACGAAGTCGAAAGGCTCTGCAATTTCGGCAAGATCAAAGGAATTTCCGCGCCGCCGCTCAATCCAATCACGATCAGGACCCAGAGCGAGACGAGCAACGCGCCGCGCCAAAGAGGGCGGGTCGACTTCCGCTGCCGACGGTTGCTGCGGGCCAGCAGTTTGCTTTCGCGCAACGCGTCGACGCCTTCAAGGTTCGAAATGTAAGCGGACTGTTGCCAAAAGAGAAAGTTTACCCACAAACGTGCGACCATTATTACCTGCACCGCCAAAATCAGGAGTGCCAGGACAAGGGAGAGGATCGTAGGATTGTCGCTGGCAAGACTTAGGATAATGGCGACCGGAATGGCGGTACAAAGAAAATAACTCCCGTAAACAATGAGACTGACCCGGGCAAACCGCGGAAAAAAATTGGCCGCCCGCCGGAAGAGTTCTCCCAGACGTACTTTACGTCCTTCCAAGACATCGACGGTGGCGATTTGAATACCCGCGAGAAAGACCGGCCAATCCACCACCAGCGCGGTAAAAGCGATCAACGCGATGAGCCTGGCTCGCGTTAGGCCATTCGCCTCCGCTTGCGGGAAAATCCCATATGTTGGACTAGTGAGCTCGAGCGCAAGTGTTGGGACTGCGATCAAGAGAGTCAGAACGAAAAACGGCAGAAACGCTGATTTGTAGATGCGAAAACTGTCCCGAATGATTTCACCAAAGGTGCGCCGCCGCACCAATGAATGCCCTGTCGCCGCTGGCAACGGTGGCGGGCCGAACAGCCCCGGAATGGTAGTAGCCGTAGTCCAATCGCTTTCCGACTCGCGGCGCACCTCATTTGTCGGCAGCAAACGGCCTTCCCGTTTCCAATCGCCAAGCGTATCGAGGTCAACCGGCCCGTATTCCTTTTCACCTACACGCACGAGCCATCGATCCGCCATAGGCAGACTTATCGCGAAACGGCAATGCTGTCATCCCGAGGGCAAGCGAGGGATCGCGCCCAGGGCGTTGGTCACGCAAGGCAGCTTGCGCAGTCATCGTCCTTTCGCGAGGTC
>DATHJP010000834.1:0-6712 GCA_035489695.1 Terriglobales bacterium | reverse complement strand
CCGCCGGTTCTTGCCGTGATCACGAACCAGGTTTACTGCAATTCGCAGAAGCCAGGTCTCAATTGCGCACTCGCCGCGGAAGCTGTTGCGGTGGCGATAGGCTCGAAGGAAGCACTCTTGTGTTAGCGTATCTGCCGCATCGGCATCTTTCACCAAGAGGAGGATTATGCGGTATACACGCCGTTGGTGTTGCCGGATAATCTCGTCGAACCTGGCCGGCGAAATGGCTTGCGCCGGTCGTTCTGCAGCCGCGCTCAAGGGTGATGTCAGAACCGTTTCCAAGCGCTTTCTCTCCCGGGACATTGAGTGCTGTCAGTATGGACGAGTGCTGCACGACGAGGTTTACAGGTAAGATAAAAAAATTAGTTTCGAGCAGTCCGAGAGAACGATACCGCAATGGACTTGAATGATCACGTCCGGGTTACGGGCGGCGCACTGAAGAACTGGATTGTCGCCCAGTTTCAGGATTCTCTCGCCGTTGGAATCCTATGGCTGGTGGGACTCTATGTTCTGAAGGTGCCATGGGCGCCATTCTGGGCGCTTCTAGCAGCGGTCTTGCAGTTCGTGCCGCATCTGGGGGCTGTTCTTGGAATGGTTGGCCCGGTCCTTGCTGCAACCCTTCGCTGGGGGGATTGGGAACACCCGCTCTACGTATTAATTCTCTATGCTGTGATTGTGATGATCGATGGATTTTTCCTGCAACCCTACATCATGAAGCGGATGGCTAAAGTTCCCATGTGGGCATCAATTTTCACACCGATTGTGCTGGGAATCCTGATCCCGTTCTGGGGTGTATTGCTCTCGCCGCCACTGCTTGCGATCCTGTATGCGTATAAGGCTCGACAACAGAAGGAAATCACGGCTGGCCCCAGGCCATAGGTTCTAGCGCGTGCTATAATTCGCATTCGCCTGCTCTGGTTTCGAGGCAAATCATTGATCTCCTCTACGGGCGAATCCTGCGCCATCAACGTTCTTTAGATTCGAGGTATCTACATGTCTGGCCATTCAAAATGGGCCACAATCAAGCATAAAAAGGGCGCGCTCGACGCCAAGCGCGGCAAGATTTTTACGCGCCTGATCAAGGAAATCAGCATTGCGGCCAAAAACGGCGGTGATCCTGACACTAATCCGAGATTGCGTGGCGCGATTGCCGCGGCCAAGGCCGAGAATATGCCCGCAGACAACATTAAACGTGCGATCCAGCGGGGCACAGGCGAATTGCCGGGCGCGACCTACGAAGAATTTTCGCTCGAAGGTTACGGGCCTGGCGGAGTGGCCGTGCTACTCGACATCAATACCGACAATCGTAATCGCACCGTGAGCGAAATCCGGCATGTCTTCGGTAAAAATTCCGGCAACATGGCCGAGGCGGGAGCCGTCTCCTGGATGTTTCACAAGAAGGGCGACATTGTCGTCCCGAAAACAGCAGCCAAGGAAGACGACCTGATGAGCATTGTTCTCGACGCCGGAGCGGACGATCTCCGCGACGATGGCGAGAACTGGGAAGTCCTGACCGAACCCTCGGTCTATGAGGCAGTGCTGGAAGCGGTGAAGAAGGCTGGGATTACACCTACTTCGTCCAGCGTAGCGATGATTCCACAGAACTACATCAAGCTCGAAGGACAGCAGGCCACGCAGATGATCCGGTTGGTGGAGGCCTTGGAAGATCACGACGACGTCCAGAACGTACATTCGAATTTCGATATCGATCAACGATTGCTGGAAGAAGTTGCCGGCTAGCCTTTTCGTTCTTCAGAATTCCAGCCGCCCACACGGGGCGGCTGTTGCTTTTTACGGCTCTCGCAATGCAGCACAGCTTTTCAACACAAAGGTGCAAAATGCTGTGGAAAAACTGGAAACAGAGGTCGTAAGTAGGCATATCCAAAGGCGGTTCTGCACCTTGCACCGCTTGGGGGCTGGCACTTAAGTGGGGGTTAGGACTGCATCTGTCGGGACCGGAGCACGATTGAAACTCAGACTCGACAAATTGATCGTAGAACGTGGCCTCGCGACATCGCGCGAGCGCGCGCAAGCCCAAATTCTCGCTGGCAAAGTGTTAGTCAATGGTCAAAAGATAGAAAAAGCCGGCACTGCGGTAGAGCCGGATTGTGAGGTGCGGCTTTTAGGTGAGGATCTCAAGTACGTTGGACGTGGAGGCCTGAAACTTGAAAAAGCTTTGGAGCATTGGCACATCGATGTCGCGGGAAGGATTTGCCTGGATGTCGGAGCTTCCACCGGAGGCTTTACCGACTGTTTGCTACAACACGGAGCAGCCCGCGTGATCGCAGTGGATACAGGACATGGCCAGATCGATTTCCGGCTGCGGCAGGATCCTCGTGTCCGCTTGCTGGAAAAAACCAACGCTCGCTATCTCACCCGAGCACAAGTCGGTGAGATAGTTGATTTGGTGGTGATGGACGTCTCATTCATTTCCGCAGCTTTGGTTCTTCCCGCAGTTTTCAAATCGGCTTTTCCGGAATCTCCGGCGGAACGTCGAGGACGCCAGGCTGTGGTATTAGTGAAACCCCAATTTGAAGTCGGGCGCCGGCAAGTAGGGAAGGGCGGCATCGTGCGCGACGTGGCAGCGCAGACCGCGGCCGTGGAAAAAATACGGAAAGCGCTCATTACATTGAACTGCAGTTACACCGACGTGATCGAGTCGCCAATTCTGGGAGCCGAAGGAAATCGCGAATTCTTGCTCTATGCCAAGTTCTAACTCTCGAGGGTGCCCCGTTCAAGCTCTGCTTGGGCGGGGATTTCAGTCTGCATCCGTTACGGATGCGGCAGGAAACATAAAGTTTTGGCACTCTCTAATAGTGCTGCAAAACCCCTCCCAAGCAGAGCTTGAACGGGGCACCCTCGAGCTCACTGGTGAGCGTTTTTTTCAATTTTCTGTACAATTCGATTTCAACCCATGAATAGCAGGAACACTCCAGCCCGCCAAAATAAGTCTGCTGCCATCATCTCCAAACCCGGCAAGCCGGAACTGGCGCGGGTTGTCCCGGAACTTGTGCAGTGGTTAAAGAAGCATAAATATCATGTGGTGGTAGATGGTGAGACAGAGGCTTACGCCACAGGGGTGGATGTTCTGCCGCGAGAGCAAATATCCTCCCGCCCGTTAAGCTTCGTCGTAGTGCTGGGCGGAGACGGAACTTTGCTCTCTGCGGCCAGGGCAGTTGCCAAGGCGGGGATTCCGGTGTTGGGAGTCAACCTGGGTTCACTAGGATTCCTGACCGAGGTGCCGTTGCCGGATCTTTATACGACTCTGCAGGAAATCGAGGAGGGTTGTTGCCAGGCAGAGACGCGTTCCATGGTGCACTGCGAGATTATCCGTAAAGGTTCTTGCGTGGCTCGATATGACGCGCTGAATGACATCGTGGTGGGGAAGGCCACCATTGCCCGATTAAATCATTGCGACGTCTTTATCGATCAAGTCTTCGTTTCCAGTTACCAGGCAGACAGTCTCATTGTCTCCACGCCAACCGGCTCTACCGCGTATTCACTGGCGGCGGGAGGCCCCATTCTGATGCCATCGGTGGACGCTTTCGTGATAACACCTGTTTCCGCGCACTCGCTGACCCATCGTCCTTTAGTGGTTCGCGACACGGCACAAATCGAGATCGTGGTTAAAACCGGCGAGGACGAAGCTTACCTGAGCGTGGACGGCCAGATCGGCATGCCGATGTTTGATGGGGATCGGGTGCATTGTCGCAAGTCCGAACATCAGGTGAAGTTGCTGCACACTCACGGAACATTCTTTGATGTACTCCGCGCTAAGCTGAAGTGGGGACAAAGATAGATTGCATTCAGGGCGCGTGATGAATACTCGAAATCGGGAGATGCGAAGTGATTCCTTCGATCGGCGACCACGCCGGCACCGGCATACGCGAACAGCTATTCGATGCCGGACAAATCAAACTTAATTACGCTGAAACACTTCCAACCGGTCCGCCACTCACGCTGTTGCATGGGCTGGGCCGGCGATGGCAGGTTTTTCTGCCACTGATTCCCAGCCTCGCGCGGCGATGGCATATTTATGCTCCCGACCTGCGTGGGCACGGCAAATCCACTCACGTGGCGCAAGGCTATCGCGTTTCGCAGTATGCGGAGGACATTGTCAGATTTCTTAGAGAAACTGTGGCTGAACCAGCGATCCTCTTTGGCCACTCTCTCGGCGGAATGGTGAGTATGTGGATCGCCGCCCACCATCCCAACCTGGTGCGTGCTCTCATTCTTGGAGACAACGTAATCTGTGGCGATAGTTTTGAGCACAGTATGTATCCCACGCTGTTCGCGGGTTTACGCGATCTCATCGTCAAAGGGGGTTCGATTGAAGATATCGCCCAAGGTTTGGCCAGGATTCAGCTGAAGGTCCCCGGCTTGGAGGAGTTGGTGCCGATAGGCGATCTGCCGGGTAACGACGAAGCACATTTGCTGTGGTGGGCGCGTTGTCTGGAGAACGTCGACCCTGACACCTTTGCTATGACGCTCGAGGGATCTTCTTTCGAAGAGTGGGATGGCGAGAAGTTACTCCGCCAAGTTCGCTGCCCCACCTTGCTGCTGCAAGCCAATCCTGAGTTCGGCGGACTAATGTCCGATGCCGATGTCGAGCGCGCACTGGAATTAGTCCCGGATGCCTCGCACGTCCGATTTCCTACGCTCGGCCACGCTCTCTATATACAGCAGGCAGAACCAGTATTGCGGGCGGCCACCGATTTTCTAGAATCATTGCACACAGTGACCCGCCAAAAAACACCGACCTTATAGCTCGTTGCGCAGCAAATCTGCGATGGTCTCCCGGCGGCGAATGACCTTGACTGATTTTCCATCCACTAGAACTTCTGCGGGACGCGGCCGTGTATTGTAGTTAGAAGCCAGCGCCATCCCGTAGGCCCCCGCATCGAGGATGGCAAGCAGATCGCCTTCCTCACTCTTCGGCAGCTCCCGCGCACGAGCAAAGAAGTCTCCCGTCTCACAAACCGGACCCACAACATCGACGGTTTCTGAAGAGCGGTCGTTCAATTCAACTCCGGCGATTTCGTGGTAAGCGTTGTAAAGCGAAGGCCTGAGCAGGTCGTTCATGGCGGCGTCCACCACCAGAAACTTCTTGGCGCCGTTCGTCTTCTTGTAAAGCACCCGCGTTAAAAGTGCGCCTGCTGGACCAAGAATAGAGCGGCCGGGCTCCAACAGAAGATGCACCTTCAGCCCGCGCAGCGGACGCAGAAGCGCCTCCGCGTACTCCGCCACGTAGTCTCCAAAATCAGGAAGATTTCGGTCGTCGTAGGCGATGCCGAGGCCGCCACCGGCGTCCACGAAATCGATTTGATGACCGTCTTCCCGAAGTTGCCGGACCAGCTCGGCAACCCGAACCATGGTCTCGCCAAAAGGCTTCACATCTGTAATCTGCGATCCAATATGTACACTCACCCCGGCAATGCTTAGAGAACGGATTCCCGAGGCTTGCGCATACAGACGGCGTGACGCTGCAAACGGAACCCCGAACTTATGCTGGTGCAGGCCAGTCGAAATATAGGGATGAGTCTCCGCCGCGACGTCGGGATTCACGCGCAGGGCAATCCGTGCGGTCTGCTTTAATCTGGCAGCGCACTCCGCCAGTACCCACAACTCCGATTCGCTTTCCACGTTAAACAGCAGGATTCCGGCTTTGAGCGCGGCCTTCATCTCCTCGGCCGTTTTTCCGACTCCGGAAAAAACGACTTGCTTGGCGGCGCGCCGGTTTATGTGCAGAACTCGTTGCAGCTCTCCTCCAGAGACGACATCGAAGCCGCATCCCGTTTGAGCCAGCAGCCGAAGAATCCCCAGGTTTGAGCTTGCCTTAACGGAGAAGCAGACGGTGTGCGGAACCTTCCGAAAGGCCTGCGCGAAGATGCGCATGCGTTCACGTATCGCAGTCGCGGAGTAGACATATAGCGGCGTGCCAAAGCGCTCCGCCAGGCGGGACAATGCCACTTCATCACAATGGAGGATGGACCCGGCTGAGCGGCGGAGCAAGCCTTTTCTAGTGTCGTGGTAGGAAAAAGCCGGTGGACGACCTCGAAGCCTACTTCCCGCGCGGTTCACTGCTGTTTTCCAGAAGCGTTCTTCACCTTAATCGCAACTACGGTTTGATCGTCAAAAGTTTCAACCCCGGCCGCATGTTCGGCGACGGCCTTGAAAAGTGAGTCCACCACCCAATCGGCGGAAAACTCCCAAGACTTTCCGATAATCTCTTCTACTCTTTGCCGGCCAAACATATCGCCGGCTTTGTTGCGGGCATCCAGAATTCCATCACTGAAGAAGACAAACATATCGCCAGGCTTGGCGCGAAAAGTGAACTCATCGTATTCGGCGTCGTCGAACAATCCCAGAGGCAGTCCAGTAGCTTCGATGACTTCGATCTTGCCATCGTGACAGTAAAGGGGGCGCGGCAGACCGGAGTTAGCCACCTGCAAAGTGCGATTGGGGTCGTCCCATATGGCATAGATGATCGAGACGAATTGTCCGTCGATCCTGCGTTCGCCAAGAGAGAAGTTGACGGCGGAGAGCATTTCCGCCGGCCCAGGTTCGATAGGCGCGTGAGAACGTAGAATGCCGCTCACCAGAGCGGCGTAAATCGCCGCAGGAGCGCCTTTCCCGCTCACATCGCCGATTACGATGGCGAATCGTGACAACGAATAATTTACAAAGTCGTACAGGTCGCCACCGATGGCAT
>DATHJP010000833.1:0-8407 GCA_035489695.1 Terriglobales bacterium | reverse complement strand
CACCACGCACACCACACAGCACCCAAAAGCTCTAGTACTCTACATTTACCAGGTACAACCCATTTGCCGGCGCAGTTGCTCCCGCGGCGGAGCGGCTGCGGGCTTCTAGAATCCGCGTGATGTCATCCGCGGATAACGTCCCTTTGCCGACCAATACAAACGTTCCCACCAAATTCCGCACCATGTGGTGAAGAAATCCACTGCCGCGCACGGTGTACACGAATTCTTCCCCATCCTGCTCCCATGTCGAACAGAAAATGCGCCGGACGTTGGAAATATCTTCCTGCTCCCGGCCACGTTCCGGATCCACGGCAGCGAAGGAGGTGAAATCGTGCTCGCCCACAACTAAAGCTGCAGCCCGGCGCATCGTATTCTCATCTAGGGGAAATGGGTAGTGCCAAACATACCGTGCCAGAAACGGCGGACAGATCGGGCTGCGAAGCATGCGGTAACGATAAGTTTTTGCGCGGGCCGATTTGCGGGCGTGAAACTCCGGTGGCGCTTCAGTCGCCTCCAGTACGCGAATGGAAGGTGGCAGGATGTCATTCAGCGCTTTGGTCAGGTTCTCAGCAGGAATTGGCGATTCCGTGGTAAAGCTGGCGACCTGGGCCAGCGCGTGGACGCCCGCGTCGGTGCGTCCCGAGCCCTGAGGCAGTACCTTTTCGCCGGTCAATCGTCCAATAGCTGATGCCAGCGTACCTTGAACGGTGGCGGCCTCGGGCTGCACTTGCCATCCGGAGAATTCAGAGCCGTCGTAGGCCAGAACCAGTTTCAGATTGCGCATGAAGATTGCAGAGTCCTCCGCGACCCGCGGTTCATCTAACCGGCTTACAGATTTTTACAAAGTTTTACGTTTGCCTGGGCCCCGGCATCACCAAGAAAATGCACTCTGTCGGCTATACTATTGCACTTCCCTGAAAAGAAGGACTTCAGGCCCATATTGCGCGACCCGGTAGGAGTTATAGGAACCTTCGCCGTGCCCTTTGCGTATCTGAACTCTGACCCAAGGAGCCATCGTAGTCTTTGAAAGAACCAGCTTTTATTCATGGAGATAACCAAATGCATTTGCCTCGCTTGAATTGCGCCCCGCGGCTGCTTGCAGGGTTTCTTATGGCCGGACTGCTGTCGACCTCGGGTTGGACGCAGACCTCTCAGAACACTGCCCCAGCTACACTTCCGGCCGCGCCTTCCCCGCAACGTTTCGAAGTGAAGGATTACACCAAGCCGCGCTCCCATTTCCCTAATCCGATCGGGCCCTACCTGCCACGCAACGTGCCTCCGCCGAACCTGAGCAACACGACGCGGGTGGAGCCGCTGATACAGAATGGCAAGCTCATGCTGTCCATGAATGACGCCATTGCACTAGCCCTGGAAAACAATCTCGATATCGCGATTGCGCGCTACAACTTGAACATTGCCGATACTGACATCATGTTGGCTAACGCCGGACAGTCCACACGTGGTGTCAACACTGGCGTGGTGCAGGGAACGCCGGGTGGCGGCGTGGGCGGCATCGGTGGCAGTTCCACATCGGGCTCGCAGGGCGGCGGAGCCGGCGGCACCACGACCGGCGCCGGAGGTGCGGGAACCGGAAGTTCCGGACTGGTGACTTCTACGCTGGGTGTTGGTTCTTCGGTCCCGAGCTTTGACCCGATCGTCACCAGTACTTTGTCTCTTGAGCATGCCAATTCGCCGTCCTCGAGTTCATTCGCCGGTGTGCCTGTGATTCAGCAAAACACGGGCACGGCCAATTTCTTTTACTCGCAGGGCTTTCACTGGGGCACCAACATGACGGTTGGATTCAACAACAACCGGGTCACCACCAATCAGCCGTTTACCACTCTCAGCCCGACTATCAACTCCAATTTCCGCTTCACGCTTACGCAACCGTTATTGCAGGGCTTCGGCTTGCTGCCGACAACCCGATTCATTCGCATAGCCAAAAACAATCGCGAGATCTCCGATGTCGCCTTTCGTTTGCAGGTAATCACCACGGTGAATCAGATCCAGAATATTTACTGGGACCTGGTCAACGCCTACGAGAACGTAAAGGTGCAGCAGGAATCCCTGGCGCTGTCGGAGAAAACTCTTTCGGACAATAAGAAGCAGGTGGAGATTGGCACCCTGGCGCCGATTGAGATTGTGCGTGCTCAAAGCGTCGTCTCTACTAATCAGCAGTCGCTGATTGTGGCTCAGACTACGCTTCAGTTGCAGCAGTTGCTGATGAAGAACGCGCTCAGCCGAACTCTTGTGGACCCGGTGCTGGCCGAAGCGGAAGTGGTTCCCACCTCCATTATGGAGGTTCCCCCAACCGAGCCCGTGGTACCCATTCAAGACTTGGTCAATGACGCGCTCAGTCATCGCGCCGAGTTGGCCGAAACGCGGATCGACCTCACCAACCGCGATCTGAATAACAAGTCGGCAAAGAATGCTCTGCTGCCTTCACTCGGGCTGTTTGCCTTTTATGGCGGCACCGGGCTGGGCGGCTCGTTTAATCCGAATGCGGCTGTTTGCACAGCTGTTGATCAGACTTTTTGCACTCAGCCCGGCGATATTCCTCCCAGCACGAGCATGGGAGGAACTATCGGACAGCTTTTCGACTCGAGCGCTCCGGATAAAGGTGTCGGACTGAGCTTGAACATTCCCTTGCGGAACCGCGCCGCGCAGGCCAATCAGGTGCGCGCCGAACTGGAATACCGTCAGGCCCAGATGCGCCTGCAACAGCTGGAGAATCAGGTGCGCATCGAAGTGCGCAACGCTCAATTCGCCGTGCAGCAGAACCGGGCCAGCGTGGAAGCGTCTCGAGCCGCAGTCGAACTGGGCCGTCAGTCGCTGGACGCTGAACAGAAGAAGTATGCCCTTGGCGCTTCCACTACTACGCTGGTGCTGCAGAACCAACGTGACTTGGCACAGGCGGAATCGAATCTGGTATCGGCGATGTCCGCTTATGAGAAGTCGCGGGTGGAACTGGATCGCGCCATCGGCTTTACTCTGGATCGTCTGGGAATTCTGGTTGCGGATGCCGAGCGCGGCCAGGTAACCAAGATGCCGTCTGTACCATATGTGACGGAGCGCCAGGGCTTGACACCTGAGGTCACGCAGCCGCAACCGCCGCAACCGCAGTCACAGCCGCAACCACCACAGCAGCCGCCGCAATAAGGGTAAGGGGTTAGAATTTCGATCCGATAGCTGTTTTTCGGAGCGGAGGACTAACCCCCGCTTTGTCCGCTTTTAGAAACTATATCTAATAGCTAACATTTTGGATGACTGCGGTATGACCGCGCAAGTCAGTATCTTTAACCCTTCGCCCGTCCCAGCTCACAAACGTCGCTCCTGAGCCATCAGGACGCTATTAAAGGCCATCCTAGAGCATCTGGCCGCTCGGTTTTTGACCTGAGAGGACAGCTTTTAGATTATTTATAGCATAACTAATAGATAACACGTTAGTTACGGCATCAAGGCGCGCCTTTGCGGTTGCTGTTTTCGGAGGGAGTGCGTTTTCAGTATTGGTTGGGCACTCTGCATTAGCACTTGAACCGAAGGGCTGAATGCTGACGGCTGGGTGCTGATTGCTAATTCCCAGTTCCTGGTGCTCGATCTTGCGTCCCGAGGTATCCTTTCCGCGTGACTCTTTCCGTCGTCCTGATCACTCTCAACGAAGAAGCCAACTTGCCTCGCACCCTCGAAAGCGTGATGCCGTTGGTACGCGACGGTCAAGGCGAGATCATTGTTGTGGACTCCGGATCTACCGACCGCACTCTGGAAATCGCCCGCGAGCACAGCGCGAAGGTATTCGCAGAGCCGTGGAAAGGATTCGCAGCTCAGAAAAATTCGGCGATGGACAAGGCCTCCGGAGAGTGGGTGCTGCAGTTAGACGCGGATGAAGCCTTGGAACCTGAATTGGCAGAAGAGATAGCCGCGATGTTGCGCAGCCAGCCGGCGATGAGTGGTTATTGGATTCCCCGCAAGAATTTCTTCTTAGGGCGTTGGATCAAACATGGTGGATTTTACCCCGACCCTAAACTGCGGCTGGTTCGTCGGGGAGCGGGACGATTTGTGGAGTACGGTGCGCATCCCACCATGAAAGTGGACGGAAGCACTGGCCGATTCTCGCATGCCCTGCTGCACCAAGCCTATCCCACACTACGCGGTTACATCGATCACATGAACAGCTACTCGTCGATGGGGGCAGAGATTGCGGCTGAGAAAGGACACAGCCATTTCAGCGTTCTCAACATTGTAGCGCGGCCGTTCCTGACGTTCATCTACAACTACTTTTTCCGGCTCGGCTTTCTGGACGGGCGTGAAGGACTATTGCTGCATCTTTATCACTCCGCGTACGTGTCGTGGAAATATGCTAAGGCGTGGGAGCTGGGACGTAGGAAGTAGGTCGTGCGAGCTGCGAAAGCTCGGCCCGCACGGGTTCCGTCCGGTACGGGATTCTCCGGGACTGCCAACACCGGGGCCACACCGTCCCCGTAACCAATATCGAACAACATTCCTTCGGAAATCACGCCTCGCATTTTGCGCGCTTCCAGGTTGACCACAAACAGCGCCTGCTTACCCTCAAGTTCGCGTGGGTTGGCACGCTCTTGCTTGAGACCGGCAACGATGGTGCGCTCATGATCTCCGAAACTCACGCGAAGTTGCATCAGCTTGTCCGAACCGGGCACGTCGGCGACAGATCGAATTGTGCCCACGCGAATGTCAATCTGGTTCAGCAATTCAATTGAAATAGCGGGTTTGACGGAAGCAGGCGTCACGCATGCATTCTATGCCAAGGTTAAATGCTGTCCGCACACGGGCTGGTGGGTCGAAACGTAGCGAGCAACGTCTCTACCGAGGTATCATCCAAGTTGAGCAGAGATGAGAAACCGCATGCCTGACAAGAAGTCGAAGGTCGCAGAGAGCCCGATTGCAGATGTCTTTGAAGGACGGCATCCGTCTGCCGCCGAAAAAGACTGGGCGGAAAAAACGCTGGCGCCGACACTGGAAAAAACTCCAGAGAAGCCGATTGGCGCACCCACCGGCACGAACCTCGACGAACACGGAAATGCCCGCTTCACCACGATTTCCGGAGTCCCCATTCGCCGACTTTACACCGAGGCTGATCTGCCCGAGGACTGGAATTATGAGCAGTACCTTGGCTATCCCGGACAGCCTCCGTTTACGCGCGGCATTCACGCTACCGGATATCGCGGCAAGCTTTATACCATGCGTCAGTTTTCCGGCTTCGCGTCGCCGGAGGAAACCAATCAGCGCTACAAATATTTGCTGGAACATGGAGGCAGCGGATTGTCCGTGGCATTCGATCTGCCGACCCTCATGGGTTACGACTCCGACCATCCCGCCAGCGAAGGCGAAGTGGGCAAATGCGGCGTGGCGATTGCTTCCCTGGAGGACATGGAGATTCTGTTCAACGGAATTGATCTAGAGAAGACCACGGTTTCGATGACCATCAATTCTCCGGCGTCGGTGCTGTGGGCCATGTACCTGGTGGTGGCGGAAAAACAAGGCGCGGACTGGAAGAAGATTTCTGGAACCATTCAGAACGATATTCTCAAGGAATACATCGCGCAGAAGGAATATATCTATCCACCCGCGCCGTCGATGCGCCTGGTGGTGGATACATTCGAGTTCGGTTCGAAATTCACGCCACGTTTCAACACCATTTCCATCAGCGGATATCACATTCGCGAAGCTGGCTCAACCGCGCTACAGGAGCTCGCTTTCACGCTTTACGACGGTGTCGAATATGTCGAGTGGGCACGCCGCCGCGGACTCGATGTGGATGAATTCGGACCCCGGCTCAGCTTCTTTTTCAACGCCCACAACGATTTTTTCGAGGAGATTGCCAAGTACCGGGCAGCGCGCAAAATCTGGTATCAGGTAATGAAAGAACGTTTCGCGGCCAAAAACGATCGGACCCGGCTGATGCGCTTCCATACCCAGACCGCGGGAGTCTCGCTGCCCGCACAGCAGCCGATGAACAACATTGCGCGAGTCGCAATCCAGGCGATGGCTGCGGTTCTGGGAGGAACTCAATCACTGCATACCGACGCTTACGATGAAGCTTTGGCGTTGCCAACCGAGCAAGCGGCCGGAATTGCGTTGCGAACCCAGCAAATCATCGCCTATGAAACGGGCGTGACTCAGACAGTAGATCCCCTAGGAGGGTCGTATTTTCTTGAAGCCTTGACGCTGCAAATGGAAAAGGGCGCTTTGGATTACTTCAAAAAGCTGGACGCGATGGGCGGCATGGTAAAGGCGATTGAGCGAGGATATCCGCAAAAAGAAATTGCGGAATCCGCCTACCAGTATCAGCGAGCGGTCGAGGCCAAAGAGAAAATTATTGTAGGGGTGAACGAATTTGTGGTGGAAGAGCAATCGCCCAATACTCTGTATATCGATGAGAGCGTCGCCCGGCAACAGAGCGCGAAACTAAAAACGTTGCGGGCGCGGCGATCCAATGAAGAAGTGCAGCGCCGCCTGGCAGCGCTGAAGAAAGCAGCAGCCCAGCAGCCGCAAGCCGGAACTAGCGGCAATGTGTCCGAAGCCAACACCATGCCTTACATCATCGACGCAGTGCGCGCCTATGCGACCGTAGGCGAGATTTGTGCGGCGCTGCGGGAAGTGTACGGGACATACACGGAAGTTAGCGTGACGTAAATTGACGATTGTCGATTTACGATTTAAAACACTTCGCTTGCGACCTTCCACTCGACGTCGATTTCTTACACAGTGCTGCGGGACGATGGCAGCGGCCTACTTGCTGCCACCATCGGCACTCGCGAGAAGCTCCGGGCCCGATCTGCATTTTCCTTTGCAGGCGCGCGAACGAATTGCGATTGCTTCTTATCCCTTCCGCGAGTTCATTGCAGGTGACGGGCACAAGAGCGGCAATCCGACCATCGAGCTGAAAGATTTTGCCGCGCATGTGATGGCAAAATTCAACATTAACAAGATCGAACCCTGGACCGGACATTTTCCTTCGACCGACGCCAAGTATCTGGAGCAATTTCGAGTTGCCATGGCCGATGCGCGCGGCGCGATAGTGAATATCGCAGTGGACGGGGAACACAGCCCATACGCGGCGGATCGAGGCGAACGCGAACTGGCGATTGCGTTTAGCAAGAAATGGGTGGATGCAGCTTCGGCGCTCGGTTCTCCTTGTTTACGCACCAATATTCCAACGGCGAAGGATTCAAAACCCGATCTGGAGCGCACCGCCGACACTCTTGCTCGCGTGGCGGAGTATGCATCCAAAAAGAATGTTGTGGTCAATTTGGAGAATGACAATCCGGTCAGCGAAGAGCCGTTTTTTCTGGTGAAAGTCATCGAAAAAGTGAATAGCCCTTGGCTGCACGCACTGCCCGATTTCGCCAACACGCTCACAAGATACGACGAGAAACACGCTTACGATGGCGTCAATGCAATGTTCGCGCATGCTTACTGCATTTCTCACGTGAAAGACAGCGAGGCCGATGAGCACGGCAAACAGGTTCGCGTGGACATGGCGAAGACATTCGGATTCATGAAGCAGCATGGATATAAAGGCTACTGTTCAATGGAGTGGGACCGGCCCGGCGATCCTTACCAGGGGACTGCGGGTCTCATTCAAACGACGCTCCAATATCTCTCATAGAGCATTTGTTTGCATCTCTTCCTACGTCTTCTTCATCTCGTACTTGGTAGTGAGAACCGCTGAACAATCAAAACTTATGCGAAAAGCTGTTCAACACTTGAAGCAATCCGATCCTGTCTTGCGGGCCATCATGGAGCGTGTTGGGGCGTTCAAGATGAATTACGACGAGCCTCAGTTTGCTAGTCTGGCGGAAGCCATCGTTTATCAGCAGCTCCATGGCAAGGCAGCCGCCACCATCTTTAAACGTTTGACCGATCTAGCTGGGCTGCCGCTCACTCCGGAAGGAATTCTAAAGTTGTCTGAGGCGCAGATGCGCAGTGCAGGACTTTCCAAACAAAAACTTTCTTACCTGCGCGATCTGGCCGCGAAGACCCAAAGCGGTGAACTCGATTTCGCCCGACTGCCTGACATGCCGGACGAGGAAATCATCAAGCACCTGACAGCAGTCAAAGGAATCGGAGTATGGACGGCGCACATGTTCCTGATGTTCGCGCTGCGTCGTCCCAACGTGTTGCCGACCGGCGATTACGGTATCCAGGCCGCGATTCGCAAGCACTATCGCAAACGCAAGATGCCCAAACCGGCGCAGATGGAGAAGATCGCGAAATGTTGGGAGCCGTATCGGTCGGTCGCGTGCTGGTATTTGTGGCGGAGTTTGGATGTGAAGACGATGTAGAGGAATTTCCAATTTCCAATTTCCAATTTGCGATTTTAGATTGAGATTGATTTGATCAGTGGCAAGGACAGACCGGGTACCTGAGA
>DATHJP010000832.1:0-2219 GCA_035489695.1 Terriglobales bacterium | reverse complement strand
GTGCGGGAAATGGAACGCCGACTCAAACTGTTAGCCGAAAAGGGCGTGCGCAATATCGACCAATACAACAAATTGTTCGACGACGAAGGCACGCGCAGCCTCTTTGGTGAGGATTCGGAAGATCAGCCATTGCCCTTCATAGTTATCATCATCGACGAATTGGCGGATCTGATGATGCTGGATTCCGGCAACGTGGAAGAGTCTGTCACCCGACTGGCACAGATGGCGCGCGCCGTCGGTATTCACCTGGTGCTGGCTACGCAGCGACCTTCGGTGGATGTAATTACTGGACTCATCAAAGCTAACTTCCCGGCACGCATGTCGTTCCGGGTCGCTACCAAGGTGGACTCACGCACAATTCTGGACGCCAACGGTGCTGAAGCCCTCCTGGGACGCGGCGACATGCTTTATCTCCCTTCTGGCTCCGCCCGTGTGCATCGCCTGCATGCGCCCTTTGTGACAGAAAAAGAAATCGCGGCGGTAGTCGAGTTCTGGCGGTCGCAGGGCACAGCGGAATACGAAGAGAAGTTCCTGCAAGCTCCTAAGGAAGAGCGGGAGGGCGGTGAACTCGGAGCCGGAGGCGAAGATGATGGGGAAAATCAAGATCCCCTTTACCAGGACGCCGTACGATTAGTGGTGGAGTTTGGCAAGGCTTCCACTTCCCTGCTACAACGTCGATTACGGGTCGGCTACGGACGGGCTGCCCATCTGATTGATCTGATGGAGCGCGACGGGATTGTGGGGGCTGCGGATGGTCCCAAGCCTCGAGAGGTGCTCAAGCGTCCGACCTGGCTCTCCGAAGTCGAAGAATCCCTTCGTTGACGCCGGGCCTGCAATCTGGACGAAATAGTGAACAAAAAAAAGAGGGCGACCTAGAGGTCGCCCCTAAAGCTTTACTGGTGAGGCTGCTCAGTTAGAAGCGGAACAGAATTCCGCTGGAAATCCGAGCATTGTTCTTGTCCGTGTAACCGGAGAAACGGCTGATGAGCCAGTCGAACTGGACCAATCTGAACGCCAGCTGCTTGCTCCCCATATCGACTCCGCCGCCAGGCATCATCGCCAGGCCATTGACACCAACGGTAGACCCGCTAAGAGGATCCGTAGCCGAAGCATGGGCGCCTCCGATGAGGAAATGGGCAAAGGGCGAAAACTGACCTTTGTGTGTGGAGACGACCGGCCCACCGGTGTAGGTAAGGAACTTTCCACCGGATGGAAACGCTCCGCCGAAATCGCCGCTCACACCCAGCCACTTGTTGATGTACATGGTGGCTTGGCCGTTGAAGCCGTGGGCATTGGTGCCCCCGTCAAAACGGGTGTATTGATAACCACCGAACACTTCTGGTTTAGGCGTTTCTTGCGTGAAACCCATTAACGAAACCAGGCAAACAAACAAGGCAACGCCGATGAACTTTCGCATCATGTGACTCCTTTGATTTGAAATTGCACCTTTTCCCCCCAAACCGGCGTGTCGTGCCCAGGCTCCGCTACCGGACGATCGCTCGACCGTAGCCAGAAGAGCTGGAGTCTGAAGGTGCTCGAGTGCTATTCAATCCAAATTGGGAAGATGGGGCAAGTAACTGAAGCCGCAGACAGTTACGTCCTTTAGTAACCCGGTAATCCTTTTTGGGACTGTGGCGGCCCGACCAAACGCTGTATTGGACTCACGCAGAAGCGGCTTTGAGACTGCGGATTGCGAGTCCGGCCAGGACGGCCACGGCCAGCAGCATGGCCGCCCACAAAAGGCTGCGGTGACGCTCCGACCAGGGACGGTCGTCCGGCCGGCCAGTGTAGGCCGGATTATGAGTGCCTGTACCTAATCTGGCCCGTATAGCGCCGGGATCAGCCTTGAAGAACTTTGCGTAGTCATAGACAGGAGCGGCTAATTTCTGATCTCCATAATAGAGATTGAGAGCAGTTTCGTGTGGAGGCTCGAAGTAAAGCCGGCGTTCGATCGATTGCGGCTGCACTGAATCGAAGGTCAGGCCGGGATCGTCGCCGTTATCGATGGTCACCGTCAGACGATCTGAATCCTGCCCGGGAATTACCTTCACCGCCAGTTCCTCGGACGTTACCATCGTTCCGCCGCGATTCATCCGTATTCGGGTGATCTCACCGCTGGCCACTTGCCCGCCGTGCTGATCCGTAACACTTACGTTGCGTCGAAAATTGAGCTGGCCTGGCGTCGCGCGGAACAGTATTCGCTCCAGCGGCACGCGAGG
>DATHJP010000831.1:0-4092 GCA_035489695.1 Terriglobales bacterium | reverse complement strand
AAAAGTCGCAGCAACCGCAGCTGACCAGATAGGGCACATACACTCGGTCTCCGGGTGAAACGTGGTGGACGTCTCGCCCCATAGTTTCCACACGTCCCGCTACTTCGTGCCCGAGAGTAACAGGTAAGGATTCAATGGGAGAAATGCCAGTGCGATAGTGCGCGTCAGAGTGACAAATCCCGCAGGCTGCGATGTGAACCAGGACCTCAGACGGGCCGATATCTGGAAGTGACACCTCGGCATCTTCGAGAGGTGCGCCGAGCCGGACCAATCGCACAGCTTTCATCGATTGTAGAGTCTAGCATCTAGTATCCAGGGTCGAAGCAAACATCGAACACCGAACGTCGAACACCCAACGCCCAATGCAGAGGGCTCGGTGTGGAATTCGATGTTTGCTGCCGAATCTTTTCCCATAGCAGGTGGCGACCAACCGACGTAGGTTGCAGCGATAAGGTTTTAGATGAACTCGACACAACTGGATGACCGCGGTGTACTGGTGACCTGCCCGAAGTGTGGCCAGCGCAATCGTCTGAAATACGACAAGCTGGGCGGAACCGGGCGCTGCGGGAAATGCGGTACCGAACTCAGCGCACCAGGCGAACCGATCGATGTGGCGAACGATCTCGCCTTCGATGCCTTAACCACGCGATCTGCTCTACCTGTATTGGTGGATTTTTGGGCGCCATGGTGCGGTCCGTGCAAGATGGTGGCGCCGGAACTGAACAAGGTCGCGCAGGAAGGCGCGGGTAAATGGGTCGTCGCAAAAGTCAATACGGAGAACGCGCAAAATCTGGCGCGCCGTTTCCGCATCAACGCGATTCCGACGATGGCGTTATTTAAAGATGGCCTGGAAGTTACACGACAGGTCGGCGCCATGGCAGCGCCCGCGATCCGCAAATTTCTGGAGCCTCACGTCACGAATGGCCATGCTTAGGTAGGGCAGGGTTTTCTATTTCATAAGCCCTCACCCTATCCTCTCCCGGTGGGAGAGGGTGTTTAGCGTAGACTGACGCTCTCATTAACACCCTGCTTTAGCTGGGTGTTAACGACGCTTGAAGGAGCCACAACCGCTTCAGCGGTTTTTTATCAGTGAGCAAGTAAACCGCTAAAGCGGTTATTGCGGTAGATTCGGCCATCCACCTCGCTGAAGCGAGGTGTTAGTGACATGAGATATGGCACAGCAACGCTAAAGGCATAAGTGGGAGAGGGGAAAAACGAACCCTTGTAATAGAATTTACTCTCGCCCGGGTCTCGTTAGGCGTTTACTTGATTTTGATCGTCTTAGGATCGAACGAAAGCTTGGGATAACCCGGATCCATCTCTTTAAGGGTGCGCAGGACGATTTCCGCCAGGGCAAGATTCCGGGCCCACTTGTGGTTCGCGGGGACAACATGCCAGGGCGCACAGTCGGTCGAGCAATTGTTAACGGCATCTTGGTAGGCCTTTTGATAAGCGCCCCAACGCGCGCGCTCCGCGACATCGCTCGGGTTAAACTTCCACCATTTATCAGGACGATCGAGCCGTGCTTGGAGCCGCCGCTTCTGCTCGTCTTTCGAAATGTGAAGCATGAATTTCACAATCGTGGTGCCGTTTTCCGATAAAATTTCTTCGAAGCGATTGATTTCATCGTACCGTGCTTTCCAAACTTTTTTTGGGACGAGTTTGTGCACCCGCACGATCAGCACGTCTTCGTAATGTGAGCGATTCCAGAGACCGATCATTCCCTTTCCCGGCGCGGCCTTGTGGACGCGCCAGAGAAAATCGTGATCCAGCTCCTCCGCTGACGGAGCTTTGAAGCTCCTGATTTCCAGGCCGGCGGGGTTCAGGGCGGCACAAAGATCTTTGATCGCGCCATCTTTCCCGGCCGTGTCCATCGCTTGAAAAATGAGCAACAGACTTCGCCGATGTTCCGCATATAAGATTTCTTGCAGTTCGTAGATTTTTTCGCGGAGCTCGCAAGATCGTCCGAGAGCTTCTTCCTTGCTGTATCCGCCTGTATCGTCAGGATCAATTTTTGAAAGTTTGATTTTGTGACCCGGGCAGGCCGTGACAACTGGAGATTTCATCTTCGAAATGGAGCGTGCTCTTCGCCAATAACCAAACTATCGACCGGCACCACCGACAGCAAACATCCAACACCGAACGCCGAACGTCGACCGCTGACCTCCCCGGCGCGCCGTAGCCTTGCGCGAAGGCGGCTGCTCTCTGTCCTCTGGCGACTACCGGTCGGCTCCGAAAAATCTTTGGGCCAGCAACATGACGAGCGCGAGGCGCTCCATTCGCACACCTTTCTCATGCGTTTCTACCCAGTGCTAGCCAGGGCGAGAGAATCTTCTCGGCCCCAACTTATGACGAGACCGGAGTTGGCGAGCATCTCCTGCCATATCTTCTTGATTTCTTCCTTAGTGGTTGCAATCGCAGCGTTCGGAGGCAACACAATGGCGTCAGAGGAGTAGTACGACATCGTTTTGCCGAGATCCTTGCTTCCTGCAGCTTTCGACCAGGCGGCATCAGCGTCACGAAGAGCTTGTTCAGCCTTCGTGTCGCCAGCCAGGCAAACAGCTGGGGCTGCAAGGCCAAGTGTGAGAGTGAGTACCAGGATTCTTATTTTTATGGAAATGATCGAGCCGAGAATTCTGTTTTTCGTCAATGCTTTTGTTTTTGACCGCGGATTAACGGCACGAGTCCAACCGGCCAACTTCTCGTAGTTGCGGGACTAAAGATCGGTGCCGTATTCTGGATTCTATATGCTCGATTGATCGTTAATCGCGTAATCCGCGCGGTTAAGTATTGACGCCGACCGGCATTTGCGGCGGAATCGCGGCATGATGAAAACTCGAATTGCAGTAATGGCTTTGGCTCTGTCGTTTATCGCGGCAGGCGCCTGCTTTGCGGCCAACCCGCACCTGGGGACGTGGAAGCTCAATGAGGCGAAGTCGAAACCTGTGCCGGGGATGGGCAAGAACACTTCGGTCGTTTACACGGAGGAAAAGGACAAGATCAAGGTGACGGTGGAAGGCGTGGATAAGGATGGAAAACCGACGCACAGCGTCTGGGTCGGAAAGTTCGATGGAAAAGCCTATCCGCTGAAAGGGAATCTGACTTATAACTCCGTCGCCTACAAAGTCGTAAACGACCGGACCAACGACATCACCACGATGAAGGATGGCAAGATGGCTTGGAGCGGCAAGATCACGGTCGCGGCGGATGGCAAATCGCGCACCGTCACGATTAACGGTACAGACGAGAAGGGGAAGAAGTTCAGCGGCAAGGCGGTTTACGATAAGGAGTAGTTAGGGGTCCCGCCTTCGTCCGGTAGTCGCCGGACTACGGCGTGGCAGGCAGACTTCAGAAGTCGGAGGTCAGACGTCTGAGTTAGCGTTGGATTCACCGATTCCCTCTGAATCCAAGGGAGGATTGTGTACTGAACCTGGGATAGCAGGCTTTGAGTAAGGCAAACGCCGAACGCCGAACATCCAACGCCGAACGCTGAAGTCGGAAGAAGCTTCTGGATTCCCCGTTGTTGTGCGACGTGGCAGGAATGTGCTCAAGCGCGGTGGGCCCTAACTCTTAGGCCCAAGCGAGACGACAATCTGTTCGAATTGTGGATTGCCGCGCAACGGTTTCCAGAGGGGATGGAATTTGAGGCGGGCGTAATTGATGTAGCTGGGCATCGCTACCAGCTTTTGCAGTAAGTCGATGGCGCGATCGTGTTCGTCACTCCAAGTGTAAACTTGGGCGAGGCCTTCCAACACCAAACCGCCGTCGTAAATGTCTTTAGAGATGGGCATCAAATCGATAGCGTGCTTGGCTTCTTGCAGAGCGAGGTCTTTCTGGCCCAGCCTGGCGTCGACCTGCGCGAGAACTGCTATCGTCCGTGCATGCTCCGGTTTAATAATCAGGCGTTGCGCCAGAATCGCGCGGGTAGAGCGCAAAGCATTGAGTGCTTGAGCTGAATCGCCTCTTTCTTGCGCGACAATCGCCTCAAACCAAGCCTTCGGGTAATAGAAGCTGAAATCTATATCTTGAAAGTCTGTCCGGGGTGAGGCGGCAAGAACCCGCTCGGCTTCGGAATAGTTGCCGTCGAGCAAG
>DATHJP010000830.1:0-2306 GCA_035489695.1 Terriglobales bacterium | reverse complement strand
AACTTTTTTCAATGGATTGACTCCGTCTACCCTCAATGAGACACTCCATATACTTCTCATCTCGGTAGATACGCCATGCATTCTCGACTCTGGCACATAGTCACGGTTGCTTCTTCTCTCCTTCTCTGCATTCCCAATGTTTTGGCCCAAGCTGGTAGTGCAGGAGATCCCTTCGCTGCCATCGGTAGCACCACCTCAGGAACCCGGAGCTATCAGAGTCGGGGCGGGGTCCTCATATTGACCGTTTACGACGACAAGCACGCTTTGCTCGATCGACAAGCCGTGGTGAAACTGGAGAACAAGGCCACGCAAAGCACAATGTGGGCGACGACCGCCGACAAGTCGGAAGCTTATTTTGTTGATCTGGCCACTGGGCAATATGAACTCGAAATTAGCGCGGTTGGGTACTTGACTGAGCATAAGCCATACGCCGTGGGGAGTAGCTTTACCACCTTCCGCCTTGAGGTTACCCTTCAACGCGATCCCACCAGCGTCGAATTGAAAGAACCGAATGCGCCCGACATGCCGTCGAAAGCGCGGAAGCAGACCCAGCGTGGGGTGCGGGCGCTCAAGGCGGGGAACCTGAAAGAAGCTCAGAAGCAGCTCGAGGAAGCCTATAAGACCGTTCCCAATAACGGCGACGTAAATTTTCTCCTCGGTTATGTGTATTTCCAGCGCAAAGACTTTACGCAAGCGCAGAATTTTCTGGCCAAGGCGGTTACTGCGGACCATCGAAATATTCAGGCATTGACCCTGCTCGGGCGCGTCCGCTTGCAGCGCGGAGAATTTGACGCCGCAAAGGCTACCCTGGAAGAAGCGGTTGCTGCCGATCCCGATTACTGGCTAGCTCATAGTCTTCTTGCCGACGCCTATTTACAGCGCCACGAGTTTGAGAAATCCCGTCAGCAAGCTGAGATCGCAATCGAAAGGAGCAAAGGCGCTGGCAACTCGGCACTGCTGGTTCTGGGCCAGGCGCTGGCAGGTCTTGGAAAGAACGATGATGCCATCAGCGCGCTTGATACTTTCCTCCGCAATGCGCCGGCCAGCTCCATGGCGCCTCGCGTGCGCGATCTCATTGCTCAACTGAAGACGCGTGCTTCCGCTCCGGCGGGAAGCATGACGGCCCCAGCGCCGATAGCTTCAACCGAGCACCTAATCGATGACACCGAGCTCAGGCTGTCTGTCAAGACCTGGGAACCGCCGGGGATCGACGATGTTAAGCCTTCGGTTTCAGCCGGGGTGACTTGTCCCGGTGGCATGGTGATCAGCGAGGCCGGAATTCGGGTTAAGCAGCTAGTGGACGATATTTCCAAATTCGCCGCCGTGGAAGAGTTGCTGCACGAGAATGTGGACGAATTGGGGAACGCCATCACCAAGGAGACGAAGCACTACAACTACGTGGCTTCGATTTCCGAGACCAAGCCCGGTTTCCTCGAGGTTGAGGAACACCGCACTGAACATTCCGAAGTAGCTCAGTTTCCGGACAATATGGTCAGCAGTGGTTTCCCGGCTCTGGCGCTGGTGTTCCATCCCAACATGTGGGACAACTTTGAATTCAGTTGTGAAGGCATGGGTGAGTTGCATGGCCAGCCCACGTGGCTGGTCCATTTCCGTCAGCGCGACGATCGCCCAAACCGTATCCACGATTTCAAAATCGGCGGTATGATCTACCCCATCAATCTCAAGGGACGAGCCTGGATTACGCCTGACAAGTTTCAGATTGTTCGCATTGAATCCGAGTTGGTGAAGCCGATGCCCAACATTCAGCTCCTGACCGAGCACCAGATCGTTGAGTACGGGCCGGTTCAGTTCCCGAAGAGGAAGGTCGAACTCTGGCTTCCTAAAAGCGCCGAACTCTATTTCGATTTCCGCAAGCACCGCTACTTCCGGCGGCACAGTTTCGATCACTTCATGCTTTTCTCGGCGGAAACAGACGAGCGTTACGGCGGACCCAAGCAAGATCCAAAGGTCCCTGTCTCAAATCCAGCTGAAAATCGCTAGAGGATGCAGTGGAGCTAAGTTTTATGGGGAGGGCTTGCGGCCTCCCCATTTTTTTGCCCGACCGCCTATCGACCCAGAATTGTGTAGTGCGAACTGGCGGCCATGAAGAACAGCATGGGCACAGACAGGAAAGCGTTGCTCCTGGAAGCCAGGAATGCCTGACGGGCGAGAATCGCGGCGTTGGCTGGTGGACTGCCGGCGAGCGTTCCCTGGATTACTTTCTTATTGTTAGGCCAAATTATTCCCCACACGTTAAACAGCATGATGAAACCGAATCCGCCACCAATGCCAATGGACAACACGTG
>DATHJP010000829.1:0-5215 GCA_035489695.1 Terriglobales bacterium | reverse complement strand
CTCTTCAGTCGCTTCCTGCCGGCGCTGTTCATATTGGTATGAGCACGATCAGTGTCGCGCTGTCCCGAAGACTGGCAGCAGCGCACCGGGAAAGGCAGCAGTACTACGTTGCTGCTCCGGTCTTTGGGCGTCCCGAGGCTGCTGCCGCAGGGCAGCTTTTCATCGTTGCTGCCGGGCCAGCCCAACAAGTCGAGCGCTGTCAGGTGTTGTTCGATGCTATGGGACAGAAGACATTTGTGCTTGACGAGGAACCGTCGTCAGCGAACGTAACCAAACTGGCTGGGAATTTCCTGATTTCCACTACGATTGAGAGCTTGGCTGAAGCATTTTCCTTCGTCCGAAAATCCGGGGTAGATCCAAACAAGTTCCTGGAAGTTCTCACCGGCTCACTGTTCTCAGCGCCAGTTGTCATCAACTACGGAGGCATGATCGCCGCCAATCAGTTCGAACCGGTGGGTTTCAAATTGCCGCTCGGACTCAAAGACAACCGGCTGGTTTTAGCCGCTGCGGAGGAAGCTGCCGTACCCATGCCAATGGCCAGTCTGGTTCACGACCGATTTGTGGCCGCCATAGCGCAGGGCTTAGGGGATAGCGACTGGAGCGCTATCGCTCGAATTTCGTTTCAGAATGCCGGGCTGGAGAAGGCAGCGTAACCCGCCTCGTTTGATCGGCGCGGATGCGGACGGATTCTTGTTCCAGTTTCGCTTAACGTTATCGCCTGGTCAGCGCACCAGCAGCGCCAATCGTGGGAAACGGAACTGACCGGCGGCATCGTCAATCACATTCACCTGGCAGGTGTAGAACCCCGGCTTGAGCTGCGCGAGGGGGACATCCAGCTGAAAGATAGCGGCTTTTCGGTCGGGGGCATTGAGCTTGTCAGTTTGGACAACCGGTGTCTCGTACGCTTTGGTCCTACCGCGGAAGAACGCAACATTGGTCAACAGGCGGATTCCGCTGCCCTGCTGCTGCGCCGCAACGCCACTCGCAGGATCATAAACTTCATAGTAGAAGTAAAGATGTTGTGCGGAAGAGAATACGTGGGTAACGCTGGGGATCACCTCTGACCCGTCTCGTACCATGGGATTCTCGCTCTTCCGCTTTCCCGCGGGCTTAATCTGGCTCGCCAGCACCACCGAACTCATTTTCACCGGGATGCCCTTGAGATCCGGAATCGCAAGATCGGTCTCAAACGATCCCAAGCGGCCCGTCTGGTTTTCCCGAACCACGACTTTCAGGTGATATTGGCCCGACCGCAGAACAAAACCGTTGTCGTACTGGACGTTCTTGCGTTGTACGAGTTCCGAAGTGTCGAGTGAAAGCTTCACGGTGTCGCGAATCTCGCCCAGGGGGCGCTTTTCGGGATCGAAGACAACGCCTAGAACATCCAGGGTAGCGCGATCCTGCTCACTCTTACGGGTGAATGGGACTTGCGATCCGGGTACAACCACCGAAATCGGTACGTAAAATCGGTTGCTGCCAGTTCGAAAATAAGCGGTTGAGAGATAAACCGGCAGATCAGTGCTGGGCATATCTGAAGCCAGTTCTTGATCGAGTTGGCGTTCGCGGTCGTCTTGCGTCGAGTGCTGGAAATCGGCGGGGGCGTAATATCCACGACGAAAATCCAGCCTCAGGCCTGAGCGGTTTACACGCACCGTAATCCGCCGGAAACGCCCGTCCCGCGCCGGATTGCTGCTGTGATATCCGAGCAGATAATAAATGGAACTGTCTTGCTGGACTCCGGTGAAGACACGGCTGAAATCATTGGAGTCGAGATAAGCCCGTCCACCGGTGTCGCCTGCCAGAGTGACCAGCGTCTCCTGTGTGCTGAAGTTGGAATCGTATTGACTGAGAGTTGACTTGCCGGAATAGGGCGAGGTCCCGCGCAGGCTGGCGTTCTGTGCCTCGCCGCCAGCTACGATGGCTTGCAGCCCGCGGATGTCCATCGTGTAGATTGCCAGGTTGGCCCGGATGGCGGCGTTGACTGCGGCTCGCAGCTCAGATTGGTTCTCAATTCCGGTGCGGTCCATACCACTGGAGAAATAAATCAGAGACTTCTTTTCCTGCACACGCGAGAGCTTATCCGCAATTGAACGAAGCGCTTGAAGCCGGCGATCGGTGTTAAAGATATTGTATTCAGTATCGTCGGTGGTGAACGACTGCCCCGTATCCTGAGTGCCTTCTGTTGTTCCGGTTGTGCCTTCCTCAAACCCTTCGCCCGCACCGCTATTGAAGCTCTCAATGACCTTTAGGAGCGCAGTCTTATCGGAGGTGAAATCCTGATTCACCTTCAGACTGCTACCCAACGAGAGTACCGACACCAGGTCGGCAGGCGACATCTGCCGGTCCACATAGTTCTGCGCGGCTTTAGCGGCACGCTCAATTTCGTCCGGCTGCATTGAGCTGAGATCAAAAAAGAGAACAATCAGCCGGCGATCTTTAAGCGGACTGGTTTCCGTCGTTTGCGTCAATGTGGCCGCCGGGGTCTGGTCGGCCTGGAGCAGGTTTAACTCGGAAGCCGCGGTGGGCAGAACCGCATCGGTATTTTCAAGATCGAATGACACCACCTGCTGCGCCTTGTTATCTTCCATTACTGTGAAATCTTCACGCTTCAGATCGCGAACCGGATTTCCGTTCTTGTCCCGCACAGTCACGTTCACCAGTACGAGTTCGGATCTGGAATGAAAGGTGTCGCTGGGCATTTGCTGCGACAGCACTCCGGAACCGTGCAGGTTTAACGCCAGGAGCGCGGCCACGGAGAGCTTTGCAAGATTTGCGCGATGGGAAGAGTTGAACATTGGCCTAGAACCGGAACCTCGCTGTCAATTGCACGGTACGCATTGCCCCCACAGAAATCACCCTGCCGAAGGTTGGCGAGTTCAATACAGTGTCAATGGCGTTGAATTGAGGGGTGTTGAAAATGTTCGAGACTTGGGCGCGCAGCTCCAGTGAACGCGTTTCCGCAAAAGGAATGATTTTACTGAAAGCCATGTCGAACAGCCGCGTGCCCGGTCCAGTAATGCTGTTACGGCGAGCGTTGCCGAACTGCCCATCGGGCGGTAACACAAAAGCTGCGGTGTTGAACCACTGGCCAACCGATGGGTCTGCAAGCGCGACCGTCTGCCCGGTAACATCGGGGCGAAGTGTGCCGTTCGTACCGCGATTCACATCTGTAAAGCTGCCGAGGATGCGCGGCGTGAACGGCAGGCCGGAGGCGATGGTCCAGTCACCGCTCCAGTTCCAGTCACCAAGAATGTCGCGTAGCGGACCGCCGTGGCTCAACCAGCGGCGATCATGGCCAAACGGCAGCTCCCAGAGATAGTCCGCGGTAAATTGATGCCGTTGGTCGAAGCTGGAAAGGCCACGTTCGGCGGCAAGGTCGAAAGCGTTTTGCGCAACATTGGCCGTGCCGGAAATCCCTCCACGTCCATTCCCACCCTGCGCGACTAGTGGCGCACCACTCCCGATGTTCGAAGCATTGTCCAAGGATTTCGAGAATGTGTATCGTCCGCCGATCGAAATGCCGTTCTGAAGCCGCTTGCGCATTCGAATGGAGGCGGCGTTGGCGGTCGAATCCCCAGCCGATTGCTCCCAGTAAAATGGCTGCACTCCAGGAAACAACACGCCGGTGGCGGTGCGGTTGGGTGCTTCAAGAATATCCAGATCTGTGCCCTTGGTGCCGGTGTAGTCGAGGTTCATGACCAGCGTGGGGCGAATTTGCTGCTGGATGTCGAGATTCCATATCTGCACGTAGCCCAGGCGGTAGTTTGGATCTACGCCAAAATTGTTGGTAATGGATCCCGACGGAATCGGCACATTGGCGAGCGTAAGCATGTTGGTGCTGGACTCGATGTTGGTCGCCGTGGTGGCAAACGGCGGCTGAAAGGCCATGTTCTGCACAATGCTCTGGTAGGCGCTGGTGTTGTAATTGATCCCATAGCCCGCGCGAACCACAGTATTGCGCAGGGCTTTCCACGCAATCCCCAAACGTGGAGCGAAGTTGTTGCGGTCGGGCCGGACCAGTGTGGCAGGGAAGGTGCCGCTGTACGGGCTGGTTTGGCCAACCTGCACGGTAACCGGCGGCGCGGTGAATGCTGGTGGCAAATCGAGATTCACGATGAAATTGTTGAGTTCCGAAAATGGCGATATGTATTCGTAGCGAAGCCCAAGATTCAAAGTTAGATTTCCGCGTAACCGCCATTCGTCCTGGGCATAGAGGTCCCAGGAATTACCGCGAAAGTGGTAGTTTCCCGATCCAAATTGCGGCGAGCCGAAACTCACTGACGATTGCTGCGGCATGCCGAGAAGAAAATCCGCCAAGTCAAAGCCCCCGGTCTGCTGCGGCTGCCCGCTTGCACCTTGCGAGCCAGAAGTGTTGAGCCCAGTGAAAATAAACGCTCCGCGCGGATTACCGGCAGTTTCAGTATTGATCTGGATGCGCCGGAAGTCGCCGCCCCACCTCAGTGTGTGCTTACCGTGGCTCCAAATCATGTTGTCGGAAAATGTCCAGGTCTGGTTTCGCAGCCGCTGCGGGTTAGTGTCAGTGAGGCTGCCAAAATTCGTAAACGAGAGGTTAGGTAGTCCCCAATCGAAAGGGTCCTGCGCAACCCCTGTGATGCCGAGAGTGCCCGCGATGTTCTGCTGAAAGGCATAGAGATTCTGCGTAGTGGTGCTGCTGCGGTTGAAGTCAACGCGCGCCGTGTTGGTTAGCTTGCCGAAACTTCGAACATATCCGACTGGCACATCGAAGCTGCGGGTTCGCGTGGTACCTCCTACACTCGGAAAGGGATTGGTTAAATTCGCCGACGCCGCGTGATAGTGAAGGCCGAAGCTAAGATTGTTGCGGGGACCGCGCTGTCGAGGCCCAACGCTGGTTCCTCCGAGAGCGCGATTTAAACGGATGTTCAGGTCGTCGCTGTTGTTGAGCGTCGAAGTAACAAAATGAAAATTTTCTGTATCGGGACTTGCGCCGGCGATGTTCGGCATGGGGATGAAGCTCAATAGACCTTGTGCGATCGGGCTGAGAGTTAGTCCCGAGTTCTGCAGGTTATTACCTGGGATCGGCTGTCCGCCGAGCGGAGAGGTTGAAGGATAGAACAATTGCACCGGGACGCGAATGGGTTTGCCAGAACTGTCATGCGTCAAAGTCGTTGAATTGGAAAAGTCGCCAGCACGCTCCGCGGTCGTAGGCACGACCGAAAAGGCGTCGTAAAGAGTG
>DATHJP010000828.1:0-3399 GCA_035489695.1 Terriglobales bacterium | reverse complement strand
GATCGTGGGGTGGCAGTATGCAGGATGGCTGCCGTTTCCGTCATCTCTACCATAAAGGTTGAGCGCCCTCGCGCGAGATTATCGCTGGCTCCAATACGAGTGAACACCCGATCCACAACGCCCAGACGTGCCGAGCGTGCCGGAACAAACGAACCCATCTGCGCCAGGATCACGATCAGCGCCGCCTGCCGCAAATATGTCGATTTGCCACCCATGTTGGGACCGGTAAGCACCAGTACAGCCTGCGTGGTTGAATTCAAATATAGATCGTTGGGTACGAAACGTTCGCTGGAGGCGGCAAACTCCTGCAGTTCGATGACCGGGTGTCGGCCTCCGATAATTTCGAGATCGGACGAGTCGTCGAATGCCGGCCGGCAATAATCACGTGTCGCCGCTATGTTTGCCAGAGCGGCGAGCACGTCCACTTCGGCCAAAGCAAGTGCGGTTTGACGGACCCGTCGAGCCTCTCCCGCAATCGCCGACCGTAGTTCAGCAAACAGCCGTCGCTCGATGTCAACAATCTTTTCCTGCGCGTCGAGAATTTTCGACTCGTACTCTTTCAGTTCCGGCGTGGTGAAGCGCTCGGCATTCACCAAGGTTTGTTTGCGCTCGTAGTCGGGAGGAACCAGGTGCAGGTTCGGTTTGGAAATTTCGAGGTAATAGCCGAAGACGGAATTGAATTTTACTTTCAGCGACGTGATGCCTGTCCGCTGCCGTTCCCGTAGTTCGATCTGCGCCAGGAATTGCTTGCTGTTACGGCTCAGATCGCGCAGTTCGTCCAATTCGCCATGAACGCCACTTCGGATTACGCCACCCTCGCTCAGGGAAATCGGAGGCTCGGGTATGACGGTGGTGTCAATTCGCTCCCGCAGATCGCTTAACTCATCCACGGTGGCGTACAGAGTCTTGAGCCTTTCGGCGGCGAAATGCGCCAACGAAGTCCGCAAACTTGGTAGCTTTGCCAGCGACGCTGCCAGCGCCAGAACGTCGCGCGGATTCGCAGTCTCAAGTGTCACGCGACTGAGTAATCGCTCTAAATCGAGGATCCCGTCCAGAGCACGCCGCAGTTCCTCACGTGCGATGGTGTCCTTTACTTGAGCCTCTACCGCATCCAGACGTGCGTTGATTTCGGCCTTGTCAATCGAAGGCCGAAGAATCCAGGAGCGCAACAGGCGTTTGCCCATGGGCGTGACCGTCACATCAATGGAGCGGGAGAGAGTCACGCCAACATCGGTGGCGGCGAACAACGGTTCAATGAGTTCGAGATTTCGTACCGTGACCGCATCCAGCACCAGGCAATTTTGCCGCTCGTAGAATCCGATACGGTCGACATGATTTAAATTGCCGCGCTGCGTCGAGCGAACGTAGTAAAGAATGGCGCCCGCTGCGGACGCAGCAGCCGGCTTACCCGCGAGGCCGAAGCCTTCGAGCGAGAGCACTCCAAAATGATTTTCCAACAGCGGAATGGCATGGTCGGGGGCGAAGACCCAATCCTCAAGAGGAGTCTCAGCGTGGCCAGCAACCAGGCGATTGTCTGCGCTCTTGCGATCAAACAGTGGGGCGGACGATCCATAGAGCACTTCTTTCGGCCGTAATTGTTGCAGCTCTTCCTGAATCCGCCGTGCTGCGTCTGGTCCTTGAAATTCGGTAGCACGAAACTCGCCGGTGGAAAGGTCCAAGGCAGCAAAACCTGCCCGTTCGCTGGTTTGCGTCACCGCCGCTAGAAAATTGTTTTCCTCTGAATTGAGTGAGGAGTCCGCCGCTGTTCCAGGTGTGACGACGCGCGTTACTTCGCGGCGGACCAACTTCTTGGCTAGCCGCGGATCTTCCGTTTGCTCACAGACGGCAACCTTGAATCCCTTGCGAATTAGTTTGGCGATGTAGTTTTCCGCGGCATGATAGGGCACGCCGCACATGGGAACAGCTATGCCTTTTTCTTTGTTACGAGAGGTAAGCGTGATCTGCAGTTCGCGCGCGGCGAGGATGGCGTCGTCAAAAAAAAGCTCGTAAAAATCGCCCAAACGAAAGAACAGCAACGCACTGGGATGCTCTTTCTTGATGGCGGCATACTGCCGCATCAGGGGCGTGGACGGCTCGGTCATTTCGGTGGGGTTCGTGGGCGGATTATAACAAACGGAGGCACCCGTCTTCTGTGACTTGAAATCGACAGTTGACGCCAGTCCGCAGCAAGTGCTTTCCTACTCGCATGGAACTTCGCAAAGATCCGATCACTCGCTCTTGGGTGATTACTGGCGATGATGTCCCCGAGCCCGCGCCGCGTTCGGAAACGGCTTGCCGATTCTGTGCTGACTCAACCGCAGTCCCACAACTGGTTTCCACCATGCCGGGCGTCGACGGCGGATCCTGGTCGGCGCGTGCCGTGGTGCATCCGTCGCCGGTCTACCGTATTGAAGGCGAGCCCGGCCGCCGTGGCGACGGCATTTACGATCGCATGCGCTCGGTGGGCGCGCATGAAGTGTTAATCGAGAATCCACGACACGACGGGCATCTGTGGAACGCCAGCGACGCCGAAATCGAACAGTTCCTGCTGCTGGTCGCCCACCGAATTCAGGATCTGAAGCGGGACGGACGTTTCAAGTACGTCAGCATCTTCAAGAATCACGGAACCAGTGCTGGGCAGGAATTCGAACATCCCACCGCCCAACTCACTGCGACCACTTTCGTGCCGCGCCGTGTGCTCTATGAGTTGCGGGCTGGGCGCGATTACTTCAAGCAGAAGGAACGCTGCGTCTTCTGCGACATCATTTCGCAGGAACTTCAACAGGACCAGCGTGTGCTGGAAGTTCGCGGTGACTTTATTGCTCTCTGTCCGTACGCGCCGCGGGTTCCCTATGAAACCTGGATCATGCCGCGAAGCCACGATGCTGCCTTTGAGCGTTTCGGACTAGCCCGGGCCGGAAGCATGCGCGACCTCGGCGTGCTGCTCCGCCGCACTCTGCAGCGTATCCGTACCATCGCGGAGGAGTTTCATCTCGTCCTTCATACCTCGCCCAACACCTTGCATCCGTCGGAGAGTTTGGGCTATTGGAAAACCATCGACGAGGACTATCACTGGCATATCGAGATACTGCCCATCATCTCGGCCAAGGCAAAATCCTATACGTTCAAAGAGGTGTACTACTCGCCAGTCGCTTCGGAAACGGCTGTTGTACGTCTGCGGGAAGCAAAGATCGAACCGTAATGCGACTCATTTCGATCGAGGGTAGCGACTGCAAGCGAAAGCTGTAATATCTCTCCTCCGGGAGGCTCCTTGAAATATCTGATTTGCTGGTTACTTTTCCTCGGCAGCGCTTTCGCACAATCCATGGGGGAGAAGCAGCAAGTCCTTTGGCAAAAACTCGGATCCACAATCAACGATGTAGACCACTCCCTGGACGG
>DATHJP010000827.1:0-6238 GCA_035489695.1 Terriglobales bacterium | reverse complement strand
GATGAAGTTGCGAAGACGAACTCGCTCTCGTTCGACTGTTTCGGAGATCTGTTGGTCCTGATCGGTCATCCGCTCTATGGTGAGCGCCTGCTTCATCTACTCTTGTAGACGAATGAGCACCCCAAATATTTTAGGGAAAATAGGTAAACAATCACCCACTTCTTAGTGGGGCGTCTCATCCGCTCCCGGCGCAAGATCGGGTGTGTCCACTTTCTGTCCAACCGGGTTGGGTGGTAATTCTGGCGGAGGTGCGAATTCGCCGGGCTCTTTGCCGGCCAGAGCGATTTTCATGAAATCGATCCAGATAGGCAGGGCCGCGTGCGCGCCTGTTTCCTTTGGCCCGAGCGACCTCTTCTCGTCGAAACCCATCCAAACTCCGCAGGTCATCGACGGTGAAAAGCCGACAAACCACGCGTCAGTGAAATTGTTGGTTGTTCCTGTCTTCCCGGCCAGTGGATATTTCATGGTGGTCGCGGTGATGGCAGTTCCGTGCAGCACCACATCTCGCAGCATGGACGTCATGGTGCGCGCGGTGTTCGCACCGATTACATCTTTGACCTCGGCGAAATCCTCTTCCAGCACGCGGCCTTCGTAATCCGTCACCTTGGTGATGTAGCGGGGATTGACGCGGACGCCGTCATTGGGAAAAACGCTGTACGCAGACGTTTGCTCCAGCAGCGTAACTTCCGCAGCGCCCAGCGCTACTGGCAGATACGCCGGGATATTCGACGAGATGCCGAAACGATGGGCGTAGTCGATCACAGTCTTGATACCCAGACTGTCGGCCAACTCCAACGCTGGAATGTTGCGGGACTGGGCCAGCGCACGGCGGAGCGTAATGGAGCCTTCAAATTTCTCGTCGTAGTTGTGCGGGACGTAGGGACCGGACGCGGTCTGAAACGTCACCGGTCCGTCCATGATGGTGTCATCCGGCTTTGCCCCTTGATCAATGACGGCGGTGTATACATAGGGCTTGAACGACGATCCCACCTGTCGCAGAGCCTGCGTGGCTCGGTTGAATTTGGACAGATTGAAGTCGCGTCCGCCCACCATCGCCTTGATCTCGCCAGTGGAGTTATCCAAGGCGACCAGGGCGCCCTGCGCGCCGGAATCCTGTTCCAGGCTGACGCGTATTTTGGGCTTTGGGCCGAGAGACAAAATCTTTACGTATACGATATCGCCGACTTTCAGAATGCTGTTAATCCTGCGCCCGGTCCATGCAGCATCCGATTGTGAAATGGCTGCCGTGTAACGTCCAAACTTGATGGCCGCCGAACTGGGTGAGATGGCAGTGACCAGGGCGTGCACATATCCATTGACCTGAGGTTCGTCATCCCAATTGGGATGCTGGTAATTATCGAGGGCCGCGCTCTTGCTTACAGCACTCTCTAAGTGCCCTTTCCATCCGTGGCGCCGCTCGTACGCTGCCAATCCATCGAGAACAGCTTGATTGGCCGCCCGCTGTAGATCCATGTCGAGCGAGGTGTAAACCCGGAGCCCTCCTTGGTGCACTTGATCGCTGCCGTACTTATTTTCCAGATAGCGGCGGATGTCCTCGGTGAAGTAAGGGGCCAGCGAGTTGGAATCGTGTTGCAGCTTCAATTCAAGAGGCTTGTTTCTGGCGTCGGTAGCAGGGCCGGCCGTGGTTTTCCCATCCTCCAGCATGGCGTTGATCACCAGATTGCGGCGTTTGACGGCATGGTCGGGATGATTGATGGGTGAATAGTACGAGGGCGACTTGGGAAGACCCGCAAGCAGCGCGGCTTCGTCCAGAGTGAGCTGTTTCGCGGGCTTGCTGAAATAAAATTGAGAGGCGGCTTCGAAGCCGTAGACTCCATGACCCAGATAAATCTGGTTGGCGTACAAAGTGAAGATTTGCGGCTTGGTGAAGCGGCGCTCGATCTGGATGGCCAGCATCGCTTCTTGAATCTTGCGATGCCACGAACGGTCCGGGGAAAGAAAAAGATTGCGTGCTAACTGCATGGTCAGGGTTGAGGCGCCTTGCATCTTCCCGCCGGACAGTAGATCGCGATAGGCTGCGCCGGCAATTCGCCAGACATTGATGCCCCAGTGGCGATAGAAATTCTTATCTTCGATGGAGATCAGGGCATCCCGAAGCACGGGCGGATAGTCGTCGTACGACGCGACCACTCGACGTTGCAGGGCAAATGACCCAATCATCCGGCCCTGAGTATCGTAAAGCTGAGTAATGGCCCCGGGGCGGTAGTGCTCTAATTGCTCGACCTGGGGAAGGTCAGTCGAATAGACGAGAAGAAGTCCGGCAGTCGCGCCCAGCAGCGCGGAAACCAGCACCAGCAAACCGATCAAGACGCGGCCTACCAGTTTCCGTCCCGCAATTTGGACCTCGGGAAGGTCTTGGTACAGGGATTTCATGGGAGATCGAGATCAGAATAGCAGGGGCGGCCGTGGGCCGGAAGTTATTGGCGAGTGGACCGCCGCTCCTGCTCTAGCCTGCCAGGAATTTGCGACAAAAAAATCGCGCGCCCGTAAGCGCGCGATTATGAACTACATGAATGGTTAACTGGCGTGGTTCTTCAGCACCTGAACGGCCTTATTCAGTTGCTCATCCTGCTGCGGTGTTTGCTTCTTGACGTCATCTGGCGCCGGGCTTGGCTGATCTTCGTCGGGAAGTGCCGCGTCATCATCGGCATCCGCAACCACGACGCTGGGAGTGACGGCAGTATCCTGAATCGCCTTGCCATTCGGCGAATAATATTTGGCGACGGACAGAATCAGCGCCGAACCATCCGGCAGTTCAATCACTTTCTGCACCGAGCCGTCACCAAACGTCTTATCGCCGACAACGTCGCCGCGGGCGTTCTCTAGGATGGCCGAAGCTACGACTTCCGCTGGCCCCGCCGTTCCTTTGTTCACTAGGACAGCCAGCGGCAGATTGGTAATCGCCTTGGAAGACTCAGCATTGAAAGCTTCCTTGGGATACTTCTGCCCTTGCAAATACGTGATGACGCCATGGCTTAGGAAGAGGTTGGCGGTTGCGATGCCTTCTGATTCCTCGCCCTCGGCGCAGTTGCGAACATCCAGGATCAGCTTCTTGGCTCCTTGCTTCTGCAAAGCCTTGATCTTGTTGGCAATTTCCTGTGTTTTTCCCTTGGGGAAAGCGTCCACTTGGAGGTAGCCAATTCCATCCTCCATCATCTTGTCAGCGACGGGGGGAATGGTTACCAGTTCCCGGGTAATGACGGTCTTTTGAGGTTCAGCGCGCCGGGCACGCACCACGGCAACGGTCACGTTCGAACCCGGTTGGCCCGACAGCAAGTTATGGATCTCGGCCAATGACATCTCGCGGGTGCTCTTGCCCTCGATGGCTTCCATAATGTCGGTGGCCTGCAGGCCAGCCTTATCCGCCGGTCCGCCGGGAATAACCGAGATGACCGCGGCATATCCGAAGCGCTTGGATACGGCCGCCCCGATCTCTCCTCGGGCTTCCGTCTTGTGTGCCTTATAGTCTTTGTATTCGGAGGCGGTGAGATAGCTGGAATTGGCATCCAGTGACTCGAGCAGCCCGTGCAGGGCGCCATCCGTCACTAGGGGGATGTTGGGCTCCTCCACATACTCGCTGCGGACCCGCGAAAGGACTTCGCTGTACACCTGGAGCTGGCGATAAGCACCATCGTTGCTGGAAGCGCGAACGCCTTCCAGTCCGCCCAGCACTATGAACAGCAGGGCGGCAGCGGAGGAAATTAGAATTACGGCCTTGGCTTTCATGGACATCGGATTTGATCTTCTCGTAAAGGGACGTTACTTCTCAAGGAAGTTCGTTACATTATATCTCTTTTGATGCAGCTTCTACGCAGCGGTTTCAACCTCCAGGCCGTTCTTCAGTAACCGCTAGAGTTCAGGCACCCAAGCACGATCACCAGGGCTAAAGCTCGTCTTTATTCCGTCGTAACGCGGCCCTGGAAGGGCCGCTCTTCCACGTGGGCGTAAATAGCAGGGATGGGTCAGGGCAGCCGAGCGGAGGCGTCACAAAGATTGCCCCCGGACCCGTCCGCGCGGCGAAGAGTCACGAAAATTGGACAGTCGGTCCGTTCCCAGCCGCGGCGGTCAAGCTATTCGAGGTGTCTAGTCTCTCCCACCGTCCGGTGGGAGCGTGACGCCTTAACAGCGTGGAAGAGCGGCGCTTTAGCGCCGCGTCAGGCGGCTCTTGAGACGGGCTTCAGCCCCCGTGGAAGGGGTCGCGCTCCGGTGCAGAAGCCGGAAATCCACCTGTGATGCTCACAAAAAAGGACTTAGGCTTCTCATCTTGACAGTCGTTTGGTGTATATTTTCGTGCTTCGACAAGGTGGGAATAATGTGGATGCGTTTCTTAGCGCTATTTTGTCTAGCGTGTACCTTCCTCCCTCCCGTTGCCTGCGCCCAGTCCGGAGACTGGAAACAGCTGTTTAATGGCAAAGACCTAACGGGATGGAAACATGTGGGATCGGGAAGAATGACGGTGGACGACGGGCTCATTCGCACTCATGGAGGCATGGGCCTGCTCTACTGGACTGGTGGCAAGGTGAGTAATTGCGTGATCCGGGTAGTCTTCAAGATGCGCGACGAGAACGACAATTCCGGAGTATATATCCGTATCCCCGTAGAACCGCGGGAGGCATGGATGCCGGTGCACTACGGTTACGAGGTGCAGATCGACAACCAACCGGAGGATTCCGATGAAGACGATTATCACGTCACCGGTACGCTCTACTCTCTCACCAAGCCCCTGGCGCGTCCGGGGAAACCTGGGCCGGAGTGGAACACAATGGAGATCACGCTGGATGGCCCGCATACGATGGTTTCGGTAAACGGTGTCAAGGTCACGGACTACACCGAGGGCGACCCGGTACCGCCGATGAAATATGATTTCGAACCACAGCGCGGCCCTCGTCCCGACGAGGGTTATATAGGGCTGCAAAACCACAGTAAGGATGACGTAGTTTTCTTCAAGGAAGTCGCGGTCAAGAATTTGAAGAAGTAGGTATCCGGCAAGAAGATTCTATGAAGCTGGAGGGATGATGAAATTCAACCGTTTCTCGCGCCGTGAATTTCTCGCGATGGGCGCTGGGGCAGCCGGCGCATCCTTAGTCACAAAAACCATCTTGCTGGATCCTGAGCCGGTGTGGGCTTTTCAAGCTCCGGTATCCCCGAGCGATCGCGTACGCTTCGGAATGATTGGCGTCGGCATGCAGGGCTCGGGTTTGTTGGCCAGTGCCATCGAACTGCCCGGAGTTGAATGCGTGGCGGCATGTGATCTCTACGACGGACGACACACACTAGCGAAAGAGATTGTCCGTCCCGACCTTCCCACAACGCGGCGTTACCAGGAACTGCTTGCAAATAAGGATATCGATTGCATCGTGGCAGCTGTTCCTGACCACTGGCATAAGCAAGTCGTTGTAGATGCGGTGAGCGCGGGCAAGGACATCTATTGCGAGAAGCCCATGTCCCACACCGCGGCCGAAGGCGTGGAAATGGTGGCGGCCGCGAAACGAACCGGACGAATCGTGCAGATCGGCTCGCAGCGCGTGAGTTCCGTCATTTGCGCCAAAGCCAAGGAACTGGTTAACAAAGGCGCACTAGGCGACCTGATGCTTGTCGAGGGATCTCTGGGCCGCAACGATCCTACCGGGGCGTGGGAATATCCGCCGCCGCCCGATCTTTCTCCGCAAACTCTCGATTGGGATACCTGGCAAGGGACGGTGCCAAAGCGTGCATTTGATCCCAAGATTTTTGCCCGCTGGCGTTGTTGGAAGGAATACGGAACCGGAGTAGCAGGCGATCTCCTGGTTCACCTGATCAGCGGGATGCAGTATGTGCTGGGCATCAATCAGCCGCCGAAACGCACCATGGCCATGGGCGGAATTTTGCGCTGGAAAGATGGCCGCAATATGCCGGACGTCCACGCAGCTCTGTTTGAGTACGGCGAGGTGCCGATGTATATGCGCCTCAATCTGGGTACGGAGACTCCGGAGATTTATCGGTTCCAGGGCTCGAAAGGGATTCTGGAGCTGACCGAGTTCACCTTGACGTACATTCCCCAAGCCGGAGTGGATACATCGCCGAGTTATTACGCCTACAGTTTTCCCAAGGCTCTGCGCGAAGAATATTTCAAGAAGTGGCATCAGGAACACGATGCAGTTCCGGGGAAAGAATCAGCCTTTGAAGGAGTCACGTACCGAAGCATCTCCTGGGACGACGTCAAACCGCATCTGTGGAA
>DATHJP010000826.1:0-3479 GCA_035489695.1 Terriglobales bacterium | reverse complement strand
ATGTGCCTGATAATCAGGGATAAAATCTTGGTTGCCCGAAAGCATGTATCCCAATCGTGCGCGTGAGACCCGGATGGCGGCTGATTCCACGTCAGCAATTGCGTCCTGAACCGCATGAGTGTGGGCAACCCAGTGTTCATCGCCCTTCAAATCGCTAAAGGTGAATAAGGCACCAACTCCGCTCACGAAAAGCAGTGCAATGGCTGAGGTAAAGGCTAACCTGGCTTTGCGGTTTCCAGTCATACGATTGAACCTGAACGTTGCGGGAGGGAGAGCCTGTTGCTGGCGCGACGTCCGGCGTGACCGCTCCCACTCCTTTTACCGCAAGAGCCCCACGTCCGAGCGGCACAATTCCAGTCTACGCTATCGTCGCTTTGTGACTCCAGCTGAAATCGTGAGAGCGGTAAAAATCTGTGCCATGCTGGCAGGGCTATTTAGGGCCGTGAACTGATGGATGAGACCAGACCGTCAACCCTGAGCAGTATTTTTCGCCAGCGTTGTCCCCGCTGCCGCATGGGAGGAATTTTTCGCGGCTCGATCTTCCGCGGATTTCCGAAAATGCAGGAGCGCTGTCCGGTTTGCGATCTGAAGTTTGCGCGCGAAGCAGGCTACTTCGTGGGGGCAATGTATATCAGCTACGGCATTGCGCTGTTGGTCATCGCCTCAATCGCGGGCCTGTTGTGGGCAGTGACGGGATGGTGGATCACCAAAGATGTGATCTGGGCAGTTGTTTTGTTCTTGCCCTTCGCGCCCACCATCACACTTTTCGCGCGTATTCTGTGGATCTATTTGGATCAGACGCTTGATCCAGAGCTGCGATGATTCCAATCCCGTGCAGATCTTCACAGTTCGCTATCCAGTTACTTATGTGCAAAAGTACCCTGACTTTGAGCTTGCGCTCTTTGCCGCAAGGGCGGTACCATCAAGGTGTTCCCACGGCCACGCTCCCTAGCTGGCCCTCCGCGCCCACTAAGCTCCAGGCGCCAAGACGGACAAGAGATAAATTTCACGAGTGAGTTCCAGCCGGAATAAGTTTCCCCGTAAGTTTCGCGCAGGTGCGCGAAGCGAGGCACCACTCGGAGAGTGCTAAAGAACGACACCGAAATCATCTTTCGGGCAGACCGAACATAGATTGCAAAAATTGCAAAAGAAGAGAGACACATAATGGTAGGTCCCGGACATCCCTCCGGAGGCGGAGGGAGAAATAGACGGCGGCGGGGACGACGTCCGCCCAATCGAGGCGGGCAAGCCGGCCGCGATCGCCAACAGGGTGGCGGGATTTATACCGCTCCCATGGATCACAACTATCGTTCCGCGCTCGGCGGCAACAACGGACCCCGCTCTGGACGCGGTGGACGCCCCGGCTTCGCTCCTTCCTATTCGCCAGCGGAACCCGAGCCTCTACCCAATCGCGGAGACACCAACCCGCGCATCTTTGCCTTCGTGGATGACCTTTTTTTCGCGGCTAAGATTCAGGAGACGGCGCGCAAGCTCAACGTCAAAGTCGAATTCTGCAAAGCTGAAAAAGATCTGCTCGATCACATGAAACAAAATGGCGAAGAGAAGCCGTCACTGATCATCTTCGACATGAACAACGCCAACGCCAAGCCCCTGACCCTGATCCCCAAGCTGAAGACCAAGCTGAAAAAGGGAACTTCCATCATTGGCTTTCTATCCCATGTCCAGGGAGACCTGAAGCAGAAAGCGCACGAAGTGGGATGTGACATGGTCCTCCCCCGCTCCGCATTCTCGCAAAATCTGCCCCAACTCCTGCGCCGCCACGGCGCGCCCGAGGAAACGGCGGGCTAGGGGTTACCTCATCCGCGCCGATTGGGAGGAATACTCCAGAAGTGAAGAACGTCCGAACGGTGTTGAGGTTCACGGTTACCGGAATAGTCTGCGGTCTCGTGATCGGTTGGTTGCTTTCGCTCGTATCGGGAAACTATTACGTTACCTTGGCTGTTGGGTTACTCGGGATGCTGATAGGGGTCATCCTTGGTATCGTCCATCGGAATGATCCAGCAGCGTAGCGGCCTGGGGCGGTTGTAAGGGAAATGAGCTGAACATGGATCGACCTGCGGCTTTCAGGTTTTTGAGCGGCGGCTTTTTGCTCGTGATCCTCTTTTCGACGATGGGATGCAATCGGGCCCCTTCTTCTCGAATGGAATCTGTCGCCATCTCTCCAGATGGCAAATTGCTCGCTATCGACTTAGGGGATGACAACACTTCATTCATCTACAAGATCGACGTGGATTCCGGCAACGGCCTCCCGCCTTCTTCGAAAATCTGACCGACATGCTCAGAACGGAGTGTCCATTCGCGCCCAAACTGGTGGAGAACTTCTCCACAAGCGGTGTTTATCGTTTGTTCGTGGGTGCGGGAGGGTATCGCTGGCTGATTGCGCCTCGCCGCTCGTCCGGGCGGTCTTTGTTCATTACGTGGCAAGTGGTTGTCCCGAGTGTATCGTAGCGACTTGAGTCTCGTATATTTCCAACCCGGTTCGTCGGTCGATCACCCACTATCTTGTTCATGCCTGCAAGATCAAGCCGCTCCCAAACTTTTGCGGCGGACGTGCCCTGATTTCACATTTCCATCCGTGAAAATTTATCCGCACCGGGAAAAAATGTAGGGACAGACGGAACGTTCCCCGTTTTTTTACCGTGGCGGCGAGAACCGGAGAACGACTTGGCTGTCCCCCGGCCTACCGGAAAACGTGAAAAAATCAGTCAGGGCCGCAACGTACATCCGCGTTCATTGTTGCACCCACCGGATTCGCCTTAGAGGGACGAAAGACTACGAGATGCGGAAAGGGTTCACGAGAAAACCACAAGCGGACGAGCCCGCAACGCCAGTCAAGAACTACATAACGCCGAGCGGGCTGCAGCGCCTCAAAGATGAGCACCGGTTTCTGCTCACCAGGGAACGCCCGGCCGTGACGGAGGTGGTGGCGTGGGCTGCCAGCAACGGTGATCGCAGTGAAAACGCCGACTATCAGTACGGCAAGCGGCGGCTGCGGCAGATCGATGGGCGGATTCGCTTTCTCACCAAGCGAATTGAAGCCGCGGAAGTGGTGGACCCGGAAGCTCCGAGAGCGGGGCAGGCGGCGACGAGGGCATTCTTCGGAGCGACCGTGCGCTATGCCAATGCCGCGGGCGTGGAGCGAGTGGTGAGCATCGTGGGCACCGACGAAATCGATCTCGACCGCAACCACATCAGTTGGGTGTCACCTCTGGGGCGCGCGTTGATGAAGTCGGCAGCGGGTGACAGCGTAGTCCTTCAATTGCCGGGCGGTACAGAATACCTGACCGTGCTGGAAGTGCGTTACGAGCGCATTTCCGTCGAACCGTTCCGTGAGCCGCCTGGCGCCGAGTCCTCGTCAAAGGGATCCTCTCGCCGAGTCATTCCAACTGACGAAGGTTAATGAGGCGGCACACCAAAATTCCAGGTCATGAGCACGGACGAATTGTGAGCCGACCAAG
>DATHJP010000825.1:0-8833 GCA_035489695.1 Terriglobales bacterium | reverse complement strand
ACAAGTTGCTTGATTTTTCGAAGGTTCAGTACGCAGTAATAGAAGCCCTTCGGACCGAAGCTGGTCCTGAGCTCTTTGTGATTGCGTATCGCAACGAGCAATCGCTGCACGACACCATGGCGGCACCCTGCATTATTGCGTCCGGCTTCTCCTCTCGCGAGGAGGCGGTAGCGAGTACCAAGGCTTCGGTTTCGGCCGCCGCCGCTTAGAAATGTCACGGGCCACCCGGGTCCAGCTTTGGCTTAAAAGGAGCAACAAGGTGAAATACGTTCTTCCGCGGATAAGAGCATTTACTTCTATTCATGCACTTGTTTTGGCCCTGACGGTAACGGGAGCGACATCGTCGATGGCAGGCCAGGCGGGAACAGATGAGACTGTCATTCAGCGAGCCACGGAGCAGTTTGAGAATACCTCTCTGAAAACTATCTCCCTGGGCAAAGGTTTGTTTGTGTTTTCAGGGGATGGAGGAAACATCACAGCTATCGTCGATGACGGCAGCACATTGCTGATCGATAGCGGATTGGATTCGCGAGCTGCTGAGGTGAGCGACGCGATCTTCAAAGCGACGATGCGTCCCGTCACGCGGCTGGTGAATACACATTGGCACTTTGATCACACCGGAGGCAACGTGTTCTTCGGCTCCGCGGGCGTAACCATCATCGCGCAAGAGAACGTAAAAAAACGGCTCTCGTCGGTGCAGGACGTACCTTTCATTGGTTTGCGCGATGGTCATTATCCGCCGCAGGCACTTCCAACCCTAACCTATTCAAGCAGCATGACGTTGACTCAAGGCTCTCAGCAGCTGACGTTGGCCAACTACGGATCTGCGCACACGGACGGAGACACTGTCACTTACATCTCTCCAGCGAATGTCGTCGTGGTAGGGGACATTTTCTCGAATCACTTCTATCCCATCATCGATCTGGCGTCGGGAGGATCCATCGATGGCATGATTCAATCCCTCGATCGAGTTCTGGCGCAGACGGACGCGCAGACAAAAATCGTCCCCGGCCATGGGCCAGTCGCTACTCGCGCGGATCTACAAGAGTACCGCGACATGCTGGCACAGGTTCGTCAGCGCATCAAGGTTTTGATTACGTCAGGAAAGACAATAGATGAAGCAGTGGCCGCGGCGCCGACTAAAGACTTCGACGCCAAATGGGGCGGTGGTTACGTACCCGCGGATGTTTTTACGAAAATGGTATTCAGCAGCCTGACTAACGCCGGCAGTGCGAGTCGCTAGCCAATTGCGGCCGGAAGAACTACGCGCCATCGAGATAACAACGATTTGCAGCCGCAGCACTTTTAAGGGTGATGATTGTTCAAGCTTCGGCACAGGATGTCATGCCAGGGATGATTTGTTGTAAGCGGAAATCAAGAAATCCTCTAGCTGGGAAGTTGTCGAGGGAGTCGCCAAGCAACCACTCCAGGAGCATCAGTACCCGACGGAATCGCGCAACATGAAAGTTTTTCAATACTGCCTTTACGCGCTGGCATGATTCTCATCCACATAGCTCTCGCCAACGATCATCCGAGAACAGGCTTGTGCCAGTTCTTCCAACTCCCTCAAGCGACGCAGGCCTTTCGCTAACATTTCCCAGGCCAGTGCACTGATATCTGGATCCATAGACTCTGCAGCCCTCAGTAGCTCTTTGCCTGCGTCTTGCTGTCCGAACCTGCACCACATCACGCCACAGAGAAACACATAGTCGCTGCTCATCGATTCTCCAATCCTGCGCTGGGAGCGTGAATTGCATTCCAGCACTAAGTTGCAAACCGTTTCCATCAAGTGCAATCCAACTGCCAACGCTAAAGCCGTTTAGAACACAGGGCAGGACTTCGCCTGTGTCTAATGGAGTGTCAAAACATCGACACTTTCGGTCGTCTCGTAACTGGGAAGAGCTGGATGTGACGAGGTGTTCCAGTGAGGTCAATCACGATTACATGTTTTCTCGGGGCAAACTGAGGGCAAAAGTTGGGTGCCGTTTTAATACGGCACCCGTGCTTCAGTAGCAGCTTGAACAATGGTCGGTCTATGCAACTGCGTCTTTCCTCGGCTCTGAGGCTGCATGCTTCGAAACCCCTTTTCCCAGGAAGTTCACCAGCTCACGATTCACTTCGTCGGCATGTGTCCAAGTCACGCAGTGCGGCCCATCTTTCACCACAAACAGGCGGGCTCCCTTGATTAGCTTGGCAGTCCGCTGTCCCGCCGCGCTAATCGGCACAATCCGGTCTGCGTCGCCGTGAATCACCAGCGTGGGTACGTCGATGCGTTTGAGGTCTTCGCGAAAATCCTCATGCCAGGTTGGCACGCAAGCAAGACTCGCCGTGGCTGAGGCGCTGGCTGCAGTGTTCCAACTAGCCTGGACAACCTGTTCGCTGACGCGCTTACCCAAGAGAAGGTCCGTATTGTAGAAATTCTTGAAAAACTCAGTGAAGAACGCGTAACGATCTGCGACGATGGCTTTCTGGATGCCCTCGAAGACAGCGCCGTCGATGCCCTCCGGGTTGTCCGATGTCCTCAGCAGGAACGGCGGGACGGCTCCCATGAATACCGCCTTACTCAAGCCTTTCGACCCGTATTTCCCCACGTAGCGCGCCACTTCGCCTCCACCCATCGAAAAGCCAACGAGGGTGAACTCACGCAATTTGAGATGTGTCACGAGCTTGTGGAGATCCTCGGCGAAGGCGTCGTAGTTGTAACCTGTTATTGGCTGGCTGGACTTGCCAAACCCTCTGCGGTCGTAGGTGATGACACGGTAACCCGCGGCGAGAAGCACCGGGACCTGCTTCTCCCAGGAAGCACCGCTCAGCGGATATCCATGGATCAGGACTACGGGATCACCCGAGCCATGATCTTCATAGTAGAGTTCAATCTCGCCGGAATTTTCCTTACCGACATTAACGTATGGCATTGCACTTCTCCTTTATTTAGCTCTGACGTGTATGGAGTTGGGGGTTGACTGTGATTGCGATTGCAGAAAAAGTCGAGATTCCCGGATACGATCCCCTGGGCCGACGTGTTCTAAGGTCAAGGCTACGTGCGCTCCCCGTGCCGGCACAACTGGACAAAGCCGTCCTGCAGGTCAACTCGTCACTGGCTCCGAGTGAATTGCTGCGATGCCTGCAACTTCTTCCATTCGCCGCAGGACAGCCGAAAAGTCCTCTTCATCATTCTGTGCCAGCTCATCTGAATTGACCCGAAACGCCGCTTCCGTCACCGGCATCGGGAGATGCTCTTGTGCCGCCGCCTCCAGAATCAACTGAAAATCCTTGTTCATCAGGCGCAGTGGAAATTGTGGACTGTAATCGTTGAGCGCTGCCCTTGCCAGTTTTCCCACATGAGCAGGAGCGATCACAGCTGTCTTTGATAAGACTTCGAGCAACCGCTCGCGATCGAGGCCAGTTTTTTCTCCAAGGGCAACCGCCTCAGCGATGGCCTGCATGCCAACACCCAACAACGTGTTGACGACCAACTTCATCGCTGTTCCCGAGCCAGAACCTCCCAAAAGAAAGTATTGTTTTGCAACTGCCTGGAATATTGGCTTAGCGGCGCGGAACAATTCTGGGTTGCCACCTATCAACAGCGTGAGAATTCCTTCTTCGGCGGCAGTAGTGCTGCCCGAGACGGCGACGTCCAGTACGTCAATGGCACTTCGGGCACCAAGCCTGTGCAGTTCACGTGAGCTGTCTGGAGAGATCGTGCTCATCTCCAGCACAACGGTCCCAGGCCGCGCGCCAGCGAAGACTCCTTCAGACCCGGTATAAACGCTTCGGACTGCTTCATCGTTGGTCAGGGAGGAGAGAAGCACATCGGAAGCGGCTGCCAGCGCAAGAATGTTTTCCGCAACGACGCCGCCGTGTGCCGCGAGGGCTTCCGCCTTAGCCGGATCCCTGTCGTACACGATGAGTTTGTATTCGTGATCAAGCAGCCGCCGTGCGATCCGGCTTCCCATGTTGCCTAAGCCAATGAATCCGAGTTTTACCTGGTTTGCTGTAAGGCTTTTCACAAATTCCCTCACCGTGATCCCACCAGCTCTGGGACACCAGAGAGCTGCTGGTATTCCTCTTCAGTTAAGTGCAGTGAAGCCGCCGCAACATTCTGCTCGAGATGTTCGACGGAGGACGTTCCGGGGATCGGTAACATGATGGGAGATCGCTTTAAAAGCCAGGCCAGCGCAATCTGCGTGCGGCTTGCACCATGCGCCTGCGCGATTCGGTCAAGCACTTCCCCGGCAACCCTGCCTGCTGCAAGCGGGAACCAGGGGATAAAAGCAATCCCATTACTCTCACAATAATCCACCACATAGTCCCATTCCCGGTCGGCGAAGCTATATCGGTTTTGCACCGACACGATGGGGACAATCTTGCGTGCTCGGTCGATGTGCTCCTGCGTGACGTTGGACAATGCGACCAGGCGAATCTTTCCCTCGTCTCGCAATTCGGCCAGGGTCTCCACCGACGCCTCGAAGGCCACCACTGGATCTGGAGTGTGAAGTTGATAAACATCGATACGATCCAGGCGCAGTCGCTTGAGGCTACCCTCGACTGCTTCGCGCAGGTGTTTCGGACTCGCATCGTGCGTCCACTGATTCGGGCCGGGGCGATTCCAGCCTGCCTTAGTCGCAATCACCAGGCCAGGCGGGTAAGGAAACAACGCTTCCGGAATCAGTTCCTCGTTTACGTACGGGCCGTAAGAATCCGCAGTGTCGATAAAATTTACGTTCAGTTCCACGGCGCGGCGAAGAACCGCTAACGCCCTCTTCCGATCTTTTGGCGGGCCCCAAACGCCATCACCGGTAAGGCGCATCGCCCCGTAGCCGAGGCGATGCACAGTAAGTTCCCCTCCGAGCGAAATGCCCCCAGCCAGCCCTGCAGAAATCTCTTCCCTGTTCACGATTGCCTCCAAACTTTTTCGTTAAACCTCTTCACATGGTGCCGCTCAGGCTTAGGCCGCGCCGGCAATCCCCGACGGCTCTTTCGCCTTGATCAATGGAACGTTGACGAGATGCTCGCTCAAGAACCACACTTGAAGCTCATTGGAACGCAGCACTTCACTGACTACCAGGTCGTTCGTGCCATCATCGCCAAGTAACGAAGCGCGTCGTGCCAGCGTACGGACTTCGCGAATGATGACTTGGTGAGCATCCAGCAATCGCGACAGTTGAACGGGAACCTCTTCGCGACCGCGTGGGGGACGCTCGATCTGTGTCGTCTCCGCCACATCCGCCGCCATGGCTATGCTGACGCCGCCCAGCAACTGAATACGTTCGGCAATCGAATCAACCAACTCAACCTGCTCGTCATAATGTTTGTCGAAAAGCAGATGGAGCTGATAAAAGGTCGGACCAGCAACCTGCCAATGCGACTTCTTGTACAAATCGCGAAGTGTCATCGTGTCGGCGAGCAGTTGATTCAATTGCGCAGTCATTTCCAACCGGACAGGTTCCTCGAGTTCAAGCGGCAACAGGTGATTTACAGTTCCGTAACGCTGAATTTCACCCGCACGTTGGTGAAGACGGGGTTGTGCGCTGATGACATCGGTAGTTTTTGTATCATTCTGCTTCTTTGCCATTGGACGTCTCCTTGTCAGTCATAGATTATTTGCGCACCGCGAGGGTTCACAATCTCTTTGTCGTCATTCCAGCCTCTGGCAAGCGCGCCCGTAACTTCGCAGTCTGCGTCAAGCTGAGATTAGGCGGCGTTTCTCGCAGTGTCGAAATCTTGACACTTGTCCGCCATAGTACTGGTATGGGTAGCGACAAAATAGACCTCTTGAACATTCCGTTACGCTGATTTCCGCGTCTCAGGCGGAAACTCCAGCACTTTGCCCCGCTGGGCCGACGGGATCAACTTCACTCGCTTGCGAAACCCTGTCGGGATATAGAACTCAATTACCGGTGCCATCACATCCTCCATAATTTCTCTTTCGACAACTTGGAGAAAGGCAATTCGGATGCCAAGCTGTAATGACTCTAAGTAACTGAAATGTATCGAAAACTATGTAAACCGCAGAGCTATCGCGTCGAAACTTGGTCTTCCCCCGCGCCCGCCGGCTCACTACTACTTGAACAGGATCTTGGCCATCATCCCCTTATCCTCGTGATTTAGCAGATGACAATGAAAAACTGATACGCCTTTGATGACCGGGTCGGTGAAGTCGAGGATGACATCAACGGAACCGCGGTACGGAACATTCACGGTATCCAGCCATGCAGGATGCGCCAGCGGAACGCCGTTTTCCGCATAGGCCAGGAAGTGGACCTGATGCATGTGGAACGGATGTAACTCGGCAGTCTGATTGACAATGCGCCAATGCTGATACGTGCCTACGCGAGCGCTTGTCAGCGGACTTGCGTCCGCCTCAAACTTGCGACCGTTGATGTAGAAGCCGTTCTTGTCCTCCGTGAAGGTGACAATGAAGTTCGGTGCAACTTTCTTCAGCGGCTCAACCCCGATCGCTTTGTAAAGCGGCGGACGATGATCGATAGCATGCACTTGCGGAGGCGCTGCTTTAGAACCGGGCCGGACCAGATATGCCAGCACCATCCCGGGATTCGGATCCCCGTCTGGACCCGTATCCACGCAAAGCGTACGCAGAACACCATGTGTTCCAGGTCGGGGACCGGTGACGATCGCTTCGAGGCGTCCGGCAGGAGCCAGCAGTAGGTGATTGGTGGTGCGTATCGGAACCTTGCGTTGGTGATATGCGAGCGGCATTCCGTCAAGCGCTACGACGTCAAATGTCTGTCCATCCAGCTGAAGGTCCAAATAGCGGTCCGGCGATGCGTTCACCATACGCCAGAACTGACGCTCTCCCGGTGCGATTTCGATTCGTGGGCGAAGGGCCCCATTCACGGTAAAGATTTCCTCAACTGCCTCAGCTTCTCCGCCGCATCCCTTCGATGGGATTTCAACATCGCGCCTGAGTTCGGCTGCATTCGGATCATGCTCAATGGAACGGCCGCGCAGAACCATCACACGCTCACGCAGTCGCCCTACCTTGTGGGAATAGCGTTCCATTCCCTCGATGACGATAGCTCCTGACATTCCGTCCAGTACTTGCCGCTCACTTTCGCCATGAGGATGAGTGTGGTACCAGAACAAGCCGGGCGGATGATGGCGCGGAATTTCAAGCGAGTAGCGTAAGACCTGGCCAGGCTTGGCCAACATTCCGAGCACGTCGTCCTGCGGAGCGTTCGGCGAGACGGTGAGCCCATGAAAATGCAAGTTGGTCATGTTCATGCAGGGATTCACCGCACAAGTCTCCTGGGACTTGGCAGGAAGATCATTGATGTAGGTGATTTTGAGAACGTCGCCCGGGAAAACGCGGATCACAGGAGCCACCGTTTCCCCATTGAAAGAGAAGGCGTCCCGGCCACTCTCATTCACTGCACGTAGTGTTAGAGATACAACATGATTCTTCGCCCGAACCTGCGGAGGCTCCGGCAATGAAACGGTCTGGGCGCAGATCAGAGCGGAGAGAAATATCTGCGCAGCGATGAGGAACAGGATGTGTGCGTACTTTCTCATCTATTGATTCGACAATAACAATCCGATACGTTCCACGGCCGGCTTGTCACGCGTAAGCCAGCACCACTGCACCGGTGAAGATCAATAGCCCGCCGACCCAGTGATGCCAGGTTAGTTTCTCGTGGAGAAAAATTGCGGCTAGTGCGATCGCAATCACCACACTCAATTTGTCCACAGGAGCGACCCGCGAAGCTTCGCCAAGTTGCAAAGCTCGGAAATAGCATAGCCAGGATAAGCCGGTAGCGATGCCAGACAGGATCAGAAAAATCCAGGTCCGTCCTCCAATTGTCGACATTGGCTCGCTGCTGGTGAAGAGAGCAACGGACCAGGCGAAGATCAAAATCACCACTGTTCTGATCGCGGTCGCCAAGTTCGAGTCGACATGTGCTACTCCAACTTTTGCGAGCACGGCCGTGAGTCCCGCGAAAAACGCCGAGAGCAAGGCCCAGGTAAACCAGTTCATATCGTTCCTAAGGACCAGCCTCATCGATGAGCGACTTGCACTTCGCGTCGCTTTCGACTACCTCGGCACAATCACTAACTCATCTCTAGGAATTGCGTCCAGCGTCGCTTTGTCGATATTAAGATGTGCCATCACCAGCTCGGGTGGAGTGTGAGCCAACCACTCCGAAAGCGAGAAGTCCTGATAGAAGCCGCTCTTGAACATCTCCAGAAAGATCAGGTCTGTATCGCCGGTATTCTCGATGTAGTGCAGCAGAGTTTTTTCCACGTACCCGACGTCTCCCGCCTGAAAGTCCATCGTGCGAGCCTTGTTACCGGTCGCCACTACAGTCATTCTTGCCTTTCCCGAAATGTAGTACTGCCATTCGTCGGCGTTGGGGTGCCAGTGCAGTTCTCTCAGCCCTCCTGGGTGAACCGTGACCATTGCCATCGCAACGTTGGTTGAGACCTTGAACGTGCTCGAATCAACGATGCGTACCTCTCCGCCCTTCGTGCGCTTCGTCGGCGGCATTTCCATCGTGCGAAAAGCGAAATCCGTAGGTGACTTCCCGAGTGTTCCTGCGGCTGCTTTCTGGTCGGCCTCCATTGATCCGGGAACGGCAGCCTGGAAAATGAATAGCTCATCCTTGGGGACATTTTGGAAAGCCGATTCGGCGACGCTGAAGTTCTTTGCCAGGACCTCGGGCGGAAGGTGCGCCATCACGTCGCTCAGCAGAACCGTTTCTGACTCCGAAAAATTTCCATCGTCGAATACCAGCATGAATTCCGTACCGTCCGGACTCAGGCCTTGAATCGAATGTGGAATCCCGCTTGGGAAATACCACAGATCGTTTTTCTT
>DATHJP010000824.1:0-2431 GCA_035489695.1 Terriglobales bacterium | reverse complement strand
CGCCCACCGAGAAGGTTGGTTCGACATGTTGTGACTTTTGCGACTTGAAGTCGTTGCATAGCTCGCATCTCCCAATACGCCTTCCGCCAGTGTCGTCGTTACGAAACCACACTTGCCTCTTGTTGTAAAGAGGATGTAGTCGGCCTTTGGTCGCCGAGAACACGCTGGCCAGCAATTCATGATAATCGGGATAGTCCTTGCGGCTGTAGACGATGAAGGGTTCGCGCGCGGCGTCCGCCAGCGTCACGGCGCCCCGCCGGGCGAGCGGGTGTTGGGCGCGACGGCGAGACGCAGTGGCTCGCGGATCAACTCCTCGAACCGCAGTCCTCGCAACACGGCAGTCCGCAAGCGCACGAGGAAGCCGATTTGTAACCGGCCTTCGTGCAACCCGGCCAGCATTTCTTCGGTAGATAAATCGTGCAGCGGCGTATCGTGGAAGAACCCGACGGCGTTTCCAGTCTGATTTCCGCCGTCGGAACAGGTAATGGAGTCGCGTTAATGGCGGACTCCCCAGCCGGCATCGCAGGAGCACGCTTGAAACTCCTGCCACTGACACCCACACCTAAGCCTTTGTCCATAGGCATCATTTCGCTGAAAAACGGACGAACCACCGCCGCGGTGCATCACGCGCCCAGTCCAGGCTTCATGGGACTTTGCTCCGCAATTTGCTGGCGTATCCATGTGGTTACAAGTTTCGAGACATCCGTCGGGCCGAGTTCGGTGGTGTCTATCCAGTGGGATTTCCAGAGTTTCTGTTGACCCGTGGCAGTTATCCAGCGGTCCCACTGCATTTTCTCCCAACCGTCTTGCTGCACCACCGCGAGGCGATGACCGGGGGTGGTAATGTGTGCTCGCATCCAAGCAGCAAATGCAATGTGGTGTGGTATGAGGGAGGGATCGTCCCCTCGCTCCATGAGTCGCAGACGTTGCGAGTCTTCTGAGGCATCGAGCAAGCATACGGCGATGCTCTCCAGTTGGTCGGCCGACGGAGAGGCATAAACCTCCGCGGGTGGCACCGGATCGCCACAGAGTAGAAAATGCTTCCCGCGACGCTGCGCTTGAACGGCTCTTTGCACCGCTTTCTCAACGGCTTGATGTCGCCAGCGAAGGCTCCATTCCGGCGGCCCGGCGACCTCCGCTAGTTCGGCGGATTCGAGCCGGTCGGTGAACCCAGCCGCCACCATCTTTCGGACGGTCGTCTTGCCCATTCCGCTAGCACCGGTGATCAAGAGAAGCATACAATTTGAGCCTCAAAAGCGAACGAGACGTCGAGCGGCCAAACGATAGAGGTCAGCGACGGCGGGCCGCTGACTATGCAGGCGAACGACGCTGCTCAGTGACGCGCCGCCCAGCGTGCCCGAATTGGAACCCGGACGCAATCGGCGCGTTCACCGCGGCAGCCTGGTTAGCCCAGGTTGATGTGTCTCTCATCAAACCTCCGATGGAAATGGGCCATCTATCAGCTGGTGGTAGAACTTGCCTTCGTAAAACTCCAAACCATCCAGAAATCGTGCAAAACTGCGATGTCCAATGAAACCAGCAAGACCAGCGACTGCCCACTTGTAAGAGTCAAAATCCGTAGCGAGTGGAAGAAGCGGTGACAACATCTTCGCGCCGTCTGAAGTGGAGGCAATGAAGTCCTCGCGCAAAAATGCTGGACACGGGACAGCACGTGGGCCTTCGGAATTCGCGTAGATGACGCCTGCGTGAGTAAGCAGCGTGAGTGCGTCCTTTGGCGATGCACGACGCGCAAGCTCGATAAGGTGTGTGGCGACGGCATACATCGCAGTGGAAGTGTCTCCCTGATGCTGCACCTCATTGATGAGGTCACCCACTCGATCGCTGGACAAACCTCCCTGTGCATACGCTTCGATCAGCCACGAGGCTTGAAAGGCAACCGGATAGCCGAGATAACAGCGCGCGTTCTCAAGCGCCAATGAAACGAAGCGGCCAATGCCCAAAGTGCGGGTCAATGGAGATCATTGCTGACGCCCAGGCACTTGATCGGGGTGATGGGAATGCGAAATATGAATTGAGCGTGGCGACCTTCCGTAAGCCTGACGCGGTGAGCTTCAAGCAGAGGCAGACGAGCACAGTATCGGCATGGGTTTGCGAGCAGTGTGGCTACGTTGAATTGTATGCGGATACGCCCGCTTCGCTCAAATCACCTAAATGACGACTCGCGTAACACCGCCAGATTTCTTTGAACGACCTCGAAGCAAGCACGAGCGAGAAATCGCAAACATCAGTGATCGAGGCGTCAGGTAGGAAGCCCAGGCCGATTTTGGCAGCGGAGCACCGGTGAGCGCGGCGAGTGGTCGACGACGCAAGCCCTGGATTTTCCGCATTGTGCTGAGCTATTCCCGCAAAGCCTAGAGCGAGGCCGGTTGGTATCAAACCACCGAGACGTTCATCCGCTGCTTGGAAAACG
>DATHJP010000823.1:0-3061 GCA_035489695.1 Terriglobales bacterium | reverse complement strand
CTTGCTCGCCCATCACCGCGACGATGGCCGCGAGTTTGATCTCTCTTCCGTGCGCTATGCAGTCTCTGCCGGCGAAGCCCTGCCCGCTGCCATCTTCCATCGTTTTAAGGAACGCTTTGGGGTCGAAATCCTCGATGCCATCGGTTCCACCGAAGTCCTGCATATGTTCATCGCCAACGGTCCGGGGGCCGTCCGCCCCGGTTCCAGCGGCCGCATCATTCCCGGATACGACGCCAAGATCGTGGACGAAAACAGCCAGCCCATGAAGGCCGGTGAAATCGGCAATCTCCTAATCAAATCCGATTCCACCTGCTCCCACTACTGGAATCAGCACGAGAAATCCAAAGACACCATCGAAGGCCACTGGATCCGCACCGGCGACAAATATTCCCAGGATGCCGACGGCTATTTCTGGTACGCCGGCCGCTCCGATGACATGCTCAAATGCAGCGGCGTTTGGGTCAGCCCGATAGAAATCGAAAGCGTGTTGATCGAACATCCTGCCGTACAAGAAGCAGCCGTCGTCGGGAGAAAAGATCACGATGACCTGATGAAACCATTGGCCTGTGTGATTTTGAAAAACGGGATGAAGGGCACGTCAGAACTGGCGCGCGAATTACAAGAATTTGTGGTCAGCCGCTTGCCAGTCTTCAAGCGTCCGCGTTGGGTAGAATTCGTTGACGAGCTGCCCAAGACTGCTACAGGAAAGCTGCAACGCTACAAACTACGACAACAACATAGTGGACTAGACCATGCACTAGACCTGCACTAGACCTGCACTAGACCTAACCACTCTCTATCCGGTTTCAAAAGAGGAATTCACATCTGAGAAAGACTGCTTTTGGGTGGCGCAGCGCTTCAGCGCTGCGATAAAGTGCTGATCAAGACGCGGCTTTAGCCGCCGAGGTACTGATGGCAGCTCCACCCAGAGGCAACACCGGTTACAGCACCTACTTCATTACCTCCTCCACCTTTCAGAAAAATAGCCTTTTCCAGCTAGAGCGAATGGCAAAATTATTTATTGACGTCCTATTTCATTATCGCGACCAGAAGAATTACCTGCTACATGACTTTGTTCTGATGCCCGACCACTTTCATTTGTTGATCACTCCTATTCTGAGTCTAGAGCGGGCCCTTCAGCTCATCAAGGGCGGATTCTCATATCGAGCGAAGAAAGAATTAGGATTCAACGGCGAAATCTGGGAAAAGGGTTGTTACGACCGTCGTGTGAGGGATATTGACGATTACCATGCCTTCCGCCGATACATTCGCGACAATCCCGTCAAGAAGGGACTGGCGTCCGTGGACCACGAGTACAGTTACAGTTCAGCGCGGCCGGAGTCTGTGCTGGACGAACTCCCTCAGCGGCTAAAGCCGGTCGGATGGACAGCCTGAATCGCAGCGCTGAAGCGCTGCGCCACCCAAAACCCTGTACCGCTTGACTTGCTGAATCTCGAGCTCTGGGGCGCTCTGGGTTTCATAGGTGGGTCGCGGGTTCTCTGGGCACTTGATTTCAGGCATTTGATTTCAGGTATTTGATTTCAGGAATGATTTTGGGCGTCTTGCCTTTGGGTGGCGCAGCGCTTTAGCGCTGAGATAGAGTGCCTACCAGGCTCGGCTTTAGCCGCTGAAGTACTGACGACAGCTGGGAAATTAATTCTTCTTCACACTGATCCCCAGCTCCCGCAGCTGCGCCTCGCTCACCGGTGTGGGCGCATCCACCATCAAGTCCACGGCGCGCGCTGTTTTGGGGAAGGGAATCACTTCTCGCAAGCTGTCCGCTCCAGCCAGGATCATCACAATGCGATCGAGTCCCAAGGCAATCCCGCCATGCGGAGGCGTGCCATACTCCAGCGCTTCCAGAAAGAAGCCGAACCGAGAGCGGGCTTCTTCTTCGGTCATACCGAGAGCGCGGAAAATCTTGCGCTGAATGTCCTGACGGTGAATACGGATCGATCCTGATCCCAGCTCTGTGCCATTCAGCACCACGTCGTAAGCCAATGCCCGCACCGCTGCGGGATCGGACTCGAGTTTATCCATGTCTCGCTCATGCGGCGAAGTGAATGGATGATGCGCCGCCGCCCAGCGTTTGCCTTCTTCATCCCACTCGAACATGGGGAAATCCGTCACCCACAGGAAGCGAAATTCCCTGCGAGCAAATGCGCCATGTTTAGCCGCATACTTTTGTCCCAGCGCGACCCGCAACAGACCCGCCGCGTTATACACAGCGTGATCGTGCTGCTTGACTTCAGGCTTCACGCCTCCCGCGGATTTGTGCTCTCCTGGCTTTCCGTCCCCGGCAATAATGACGATCAGATCGCCGGCCTCCGCGCCGACTCTTTCCAGAACCTTAGCCGCGGCGTCAGGAAAATTCTTTTCCAGCCGCTTGAAATCCTCAAATAGCTTTGCATCGCCCTTCGCCGTAAATAGCGGCTTGATGTCATCACGCTCTTTCCGCGAGAGCTCACCAACCTTCGGAATGCGAACCGCCACCACCGGCAAATTCTGACTCAATCCAAGAGTCTGAAGATTCTCCGCTGTGAACGCCTCCCGCACGTCGATCATGGCCGGCAGCCGCATATCCGGCTTGTCAGTGCCATACCGCCGAATGGCTTCGTCATAACTCATACGCGGAAATGGTGTCTTGATCTCATATCCGCCAGCTTTAAAGGCGGCAGTTAGAAATCCTTCGACCACTTCCCACACCCGCTCCTGCTGCGGATACGACATCTCCAGATCGATCTGGGTAAATTCGGGCTGCCGGTCAGCGCGTAAGTCTTCATCACGAAAACAACGCACGATCTGAAAATATTTGTCGAATCCAGAGATCATCAGGATCTGTTTGAACAGTTGTGGAGATTGCGGCAGGGCGTAGAAACTCCCTGGCTGGACCCGGCTAGGGACGAGATAATCGCGTGCGCCTTCCGGTGTCGATCGCGTCATGAACGGCGTTTCAATCTCAAAAAATCCTTTCGCCGACAGATAATCGCGGATGGCTATCGCCACCTTGTGCCGCAATTCAATGTTCTGCTGCATGGCGTCACGCCGCAGATCAATGTAG
>DATHJP010000822.1:0-5547 GCA_035489695.1 Terriglobales bacterium | reverse complement strand
TGCGCGTAGGCATCGGCTCCGGCGTCATGATCGCGTTTCTTCGAATTGGAATAGAAGGCCTCGATCGCGGCAATGTAGTCTCGCTCCCGATCAGTTTTGGGATGGAGTGATTTTGCTTTTTTTATCTCTGCCAAGCCTCGTTTGATAGTGGCCTTGTCAGGATTGTCCCAAAGTTGATGCCACAAGCTGATGGCCACTCCCCAATGAGCCATGGCACATTGCGGATCGTCTTTCGCGACCTGCTCAAACTGCTTGGTCGCCTCTTCATACCAGAACGAATGCAACAACGCGATACCACGTTCAAATGGCTTCTGCACAGAAGCCGCACACGAGACCGGAAAATGCACCGTCCCCAGTTGTTCCGCCGTCATTTCTTCGTGATGATGACCTTCATCGGCAAGCGCCGAAAAGCTCAAGGCCAACAAGACCGCGATCAACCACGCAAAAGATTTCATGGAAATACTCCGCAGTAGAGCGAGTTTAGTCGAGAGCGAGGAAGAGGGTCAACGCAGAGGAATTTACGAAGCACGATTTAAAGACTCAACATTCCCATCTCCGATTTTGTGTGCCCATGTTTTTCAATTCGTCAATCGTAAATCGTCAATTGAAAATCGGAAGCTTTACTGCAGCCGAAATCGTTCATTCATCAACCGCTGTAACCGTGGTTTGTATAGCAGATCGTACGCCAGCTCTTTGTCGGGAAACATAGCCAGAGCTGCGCGTTTGGCGCCGGCGGCCAGTTCGGAAGCTTCTTCCACGGTGAGACTGGGATCCTGGCTGATGACCGACATCACCATACCCATCATGACTTGCAGCCGGCGTATCTTTCGAGCTTCCTGATCGTTTTCGTTCAAACTAGCTGACTGCCCCGCCCGCTCCAGACTCTCCATTGGGCCCCCAATTCCGATAACCCGCGCGGCGGATGGCGCGCACCGCGTCCTGCTCGTAAATTAGATGTGGGGCTCCGCTGTGGCGTTGCGCCCCCTTGCTTCCCTCATTGTCCCCGGCAACGTCAGCTGAAAGCAACTCCCTCAGGATGTAGGACTTCGGTCACCTAGGAGTTTCCGCCGGTCCCACCCATAAAGGCCAGCATGGAAGATCAGCCCCATTCGCACTTGTCAGGAGTTAGAATCAACGAGTAGATTAACCACGCAATATTCGGAGGAATGATGGCATCAAATTCCGCACGCGAACCCAGAGAACGCCCAAAGCCCAATGAAAAGCTGGTCAAGGTGTTCGACACGGAACAGGAATCAGAAGCTCTGATCGTGCGCGGACTGCTTGAGTCTTCCGGCATTGACGCCGACATAACTTCGCTGGACGCTCAGCAGGACATCCTTCCGGGCGTAGGTGGAACCATCATCCTGGTGCGTGAGGAAGATGCCCCCGAGGCACGACGTGTGATCGAGGAATACCGGCAATCACCTGCGAACGATGACACCGCCGAAGTGGATATCGTTGAAGATGTCAATGAACCACCGGAGCGCTGACGCTTTTTCCATCCAGATAGAACGTCACGGCTCCATTCAGGTCGGTGCGATAAGTCGCCACCTTCGACTGCTCTAATCTATCCAGCACTTCCTTTCGCGGATGGCCGTAAACATTGCGCACTCCCGAAGAGATCACGGCGAAATGTGGACGAACCGCGGCCAACAGTTCCGGTATGGTTGAAGTCGCGCTGCCATGATGAGCGACCTTGAGAAGATCAGCCTGCGGCTCTTCTCGAGCAACAATTTGTTCTTCCCGTTTTTCGGCATCTCCCTCCAGCAGCGCGGATGTTTGTCCGAAACTGATCTTCACCGCCAGAGAATCATCGTTTCTCCGCAGAGTATTCCTGTCGGTACTGATAGCCGGCGCCAGTATTCGGACGTTGCTGCCCCCAAGTTCGAAATTGTCTCCTGCCTTACGATGGACGACTGCAATGCCCAGATTTTTCGCACCCTCGAGAAGTTTTTGCAACTCCGCAGAAGGAGATTCCACCCCCAGCCATAACTCGCGAGGATGGAAGTTAGCCAGTACGGCTGCCATTCCGCCTATGTGATCCGAGTGAGCGTGCGTGATGGCCACCGCATCCAGGCGATGTATGCCGCGCGACCACAAGTAAGGGGACACCACGTCTTCACCAATATCGAAATCCGAATGCATCCAATAGGGCAAGCCCCCCGCGTCCACCAGCAGCGTCTTGCCCTGGGGTGAGACCAGCAGGATTGAATCGCCTTGGCCCACATCAATCGCCGTCATTTCCAACACACCACGCCGAAACTGCGGATGCGGTGGAACCGTACACATCCAAAGCGCGCTGACGGTCAGAGCAGCCATGCCGGTCACAGCCAGCAACTGACGGCGCCGCGCCAGCACCATTGCCATGACCAGCGCTCCCACAGCGATTAGAACCACCGCGAATTCAGGAGTAGGGACTCGAGTGTCGGCCATCCGCAAACCGCCAAGCCCTTGCACCGTGCCGCTTATCGCCTGCAATGCCGCAGCGGCAATCAGCGCGGGCACCTTTGCTAGGGCGAGCGACACGTAACCGGCCGCCACCGCCGCGATTGCTGTTGCCATCAATACGCCCGTGAGCGGCACTACGAGCATGTTTGCCGGCAATCCCACCACGGTGGCGCGATGAAAGTAGTAAGCCATGGGCAGCGCAAGTCCAACCTGCATCACGGCCGAGATAATCAGAATCTCAAAGCCCCCAAATCCGATGCGAAGCATGCCCGCCATCGCACGCAGAGGAAGGCGCGGTCCGATGAAATGTTCCAGGCGGCCTGCGACCATGCGGAGATCGAGCCTGAACTGCGTTACTTTCGGCGACAACGACACGTCGTAGCGCGTCGAATCCAGATACATCAAGCCGCGGTGATAAGGTTGCGATGTACGCTCGAGAAGCGGTACTCCTACCGTCACGATCAGCAGCACGCACAAGAAAGTGAGCTGAAAGCTTGCTCCAAACAGAACTTGCGGATTCAGCGCCAGCAAACCCAGCGCCGCTGCTCCGAGGGCGTTGAGCATGGACTTTTCGCGATACAGCAACCGCGCCCCCAGATACAGCGTCAGCATCAAGGTAGCTCGCCAGATCGGAGCGCCCACGTCGGTCAGCAACGCATATGCAATGGCTAACAACACGGTGACGACGCTCGCCACCAGGTCACTCACCCATAGCCGCCGCAGTACCCAACATGTCACAAATGCCAGAATGCCCACATTCATTCCCGAAACAACCAACACGTGGTAAGTTCCGGATCGCTGGAAATCCACCCGCAGATCGCGGCTGATTAACGCATCTTCGCCAATGACCATCGCGTCGACCAGTCCGGCCTGGGTCGGACTCCACAACGAATGCACCTCCTCGATAATGCTGCGCCGGATACGTGTACGCCAGAGTTCGGCGCGATTCCCGGAAAATCCTGCCAGCAATTCCACCCGCTCCGTCTTTACCGAGCCCAGTGCCACGATTCCCTGGTCCGCCAGATATTGCTGATGGTCGAACGCCCCGGGGTTCCGGAAATTCCGTGGCGGATGAAGTTTGACCGGAAAACGCAAGCGCTCGCCGTAATGAAACATGCGTAGAGGCTGATCGCGATCCTCAGTCTCCTGGCCGTATAAGCTGACTCGCAAACCGGAAACGACTTCAACCGTCTTGTCCGGCAGGATGACTTGCTCGGTTTCAACATCCATCTGCTGCCGGACTTCGCCTTCGCCTTCTTCGACCAGCGTGCCTTCGCGGATGACGCGAGCAGTAACCGTGATTTCCCGTCCATCAGCGAATTGAAGCACGTCCAAGCCGCCAAGATTTTCTGGAAGACGCGGTTGCACCGCGAGCGCTCCCCCAGCAAAAATTGCGCACAGACCTACAAGCTTCGCGGCGCGTCCTCTACGACGAAGCAAAAGTATTGCGAACAAAATGAATGACGCAGTGGTAACGATCCACCACACCGGTGGCCGCCACATATGAATGCCGGTAAAGATTCCGCCGGCAAACGCCAAAGCGGCCCAAAGCAGAGGCTGACGCCCGCCTGATCCGATCTGATCCACGGCCGGTGCACTGACTGGTTGACTCACGAATTCACATCGAGAAACTAGCGGACGAGATGAAATACGCTTTCCAGATGGTAGGTTTGGGGGAAGAGATCTACCAGGTGTGCCTGCTCCACACGATATCCAGACTGCAACAACGCTCTCAGGTCTCGCGAGAGCGTTGCCGGATCGCACGACACGTATGTAACCCGCGGAGCACCGAGCTTCACCAGATTCCGTATCACGCTTTCGCTGAGCCCAGCCCGCGGCGGATCCACCACCACAAAATCGGGATGCAACTTGCCGCCTGCGTTTTCCAGATACTGCTCCACAGTCGCGCGCACACCTTTTACGTTCGCAGCCGAATTGTATAGCAGGTCTGCATAAGAAGTCGGTGACGACTCCACCGCAATCACGCGCTCGAATTCCCGATTCAGAACAGAAGAAAACAATCCGACGCCGGCGTACAAATCCAATGCTGTGGTTCCCGAACGTCCTTCCGTGACGATTCTGACCAGTTCATCGGTGAGGTGACGATTCACCTGAAAAAACGCCCCCACACTTACTCGATATGACGCGTGTGCAGTGTTGTAAGTAAGCTCCTTCGCGCCGGCCTCAACCCACAGCTCAGGCTGAAGTGCGTTCCTCCCGATGAAGACAACGGCTCCGGCGATTTCCGGCAAAGCCAGCCGCGCTTCTTGTGTCCACTGCTCTGCCGCGCTTTTGTCAATGCTCGGTGCGCAGTAAGCCTCGACCAAGAGTTCTGTGTCCTCAGCATTCGCAAATAGTTCAAGCTCGAGGATCCCTTCCGCCATTTTTCCCGCACGTCCCATTTCCCAGAACGCAGCCATGACGCGATTAATCAATGGCGAACTGATAGGACATTCCTCCACTGGCAGCAGCTCGTGCGATCCAAACTTGTAGTACCCCAAAGCAAACTGCGGGGACGTCTGAATCTTGAAGCGGGTACGATTACGATAATTCCACGGCGGGGAAGGATGGATTTCTAATTCATTTTCCAATTCCAACTTAGCAATACGGCGAAGATTTTCTTTCAGAACCGCCGCTTTGATCTGAAGCTGATGCTCGTAACTCGCATGCTGATAATGACAACCACCGCACCGCAGAAAATACGGACACCGCGGCTCGGCCCGCCACTCCGAACCTTGGACGATTTTTTCTGCCCGCGCCCGCGCAAACCCCGGCTTCTGCTCGACGAGCGACGCTTCCACCTGCTCGCCTTCAAGCACAAAGGGCATGAACACAGTCTTCCCTCGTCCATGCTCATCGGCGGGCAACCGCGCCAGCCCATCCCCGCCGTAAACAAGTTTTTCAATGGTTAAGATCAAGTCATCTCCATAGGAATCGATGAAAAATACTGCTCGGAAGTACTTCCAAATAAAGATACCGTAGCGTGTCGATTTCCCGTCCCCTCATTCGACGTTATAGTAGAGCAAGGATCCAACCTCGCTCCACACTGCAATTAAAAGGAGACACAGCAATGCGATGCCTGGTAATCGTCAAAGCCAA
>DATHJP010000821.1:0-3139 GCA_035489695.1 Terriglobales bacterium | reverse complement strand
CAGTCGATTGTTCGCGATCTCGAACACGAAAGTTTTACTGTTGTCCTGCCGTATGGCCTCTCGTGGAACTGTAATCACATTGCGATGCTCAGCGGCGACAATGGTGACGCCCACATTAATGTTGGGAAGCAACTTGAAGTCAGGGTTATCCACCACGGTGGTAGTTTCTCCGACATTGCGTGTGCCTCGTAGCTTGACGCTCGCCGGTACGACGTCCACTTTCCCCTGCCAGACCCGGCCGGGAATCGCATCCCACGTAACTTCTATTCTTTGTCCCGGGAGGAGGCGCCCCACGTCGGGCTCGTCCACATAAGCTCGTACCAGCACGCGCGAGAGGTCGGCCATTTGCAATACCAGGTCTCCAGGGCCAACATAGGCTCCTTGGCGAACGGGCAGCGAATACACCACACCATCGAAGGGAGCGCGGATATTCAGATGGCTCAGAACGTCCTGCGCCGCAGCATAAGCAGCTTGCGCCTCAGCCCCACGCGCGCCTACTCGCGCTATCTCCGGCTGTGAATAACGGTCCTTTTGCTTTTGCTGAAGCAGTTTGAAATCGGCGTCGGCGCGCGCCACTTGATTTTCTGCGTCCTTAACCTCACCGGGAGAAGCCGCGCCTTTCTGTTGCAGACGCCGCAGCGCCTCCAGGTTGCGCTGTGCAGTATCGCGATCGGTACGAGCCTTCACCAACTGCGATTCAGTGGTCAGGACTTCCTCTCGATTGCCACCACTTTCCATGGCACTGGTGTCGGCCTGCGCACCGCGTACCTGAGATAGCGCCCGGGCTGCCTGGCTGCGGGCCTCCGCGTCATTCAATTGCAGAAGCAGTTGTCCCTTCTTTACGTGATCGCCTTCCTTCACCAGTATTCTTTTTATGGTGGTGCCGATCGGGGCATGCGCTTCAAAATTTTGCACCGGTTCGATTTTTCCGTTAGTGGAAATCAGACTGCGAATAGTGGAGCGCTCGGCCTTCGCGGCCCGTACCGTCACACTGTCATCGCGCGACATAAAGGACGCCAGCAGGATGACCGCTGCGACAATTCCCACGCCCCAAACGATCCAGGGACGGCGGGAAAAAAAGCCGGTATTGTTGACAGTCGATGCCATGTCGCAGTTTGTACTGAATAATTTATCACTTGCCACCGCTGTGGCCGTGAAAACTGATTACCAGGTTAGATGCCGCAGCCCGCTAAAAAATCGCAAATCCTTACTGTCTTTGGATGATGCACCCCTGGCTGGTTACAATGGGACATGCCGAATCGGCAGCGCTATACGGTAGAACACGCCGAAGCGGGTCTGGATGCCAAGTTTCCCGAGATTGAGACCTGGCCCAACCAGTTTCCCGGTTACGAAATCCTAGTGGACGACCCGGAGTTTACCTCTGTTTGTCCCAAGACCGGACTGCCCGACTTCGGGGTGCTCACCATCCGCTACATGCCTGATCAACATTGCCTGGAATTGAGATCACTCAAGGAGTACTTGCAGTCCTACCGCAACTTGGGGATCTTTCAGGAAAACATCGTGAACCGCGTGTTGGAAGACGTAGTGCGCTGGGCGCGTCCCGTGTGGGCCGAGGTGAAAGGGGACTTCCGCCCCCGGGGCGGGATCTCAACCGTCGTGACCGCGCGCTGGCCGAGACCGAAGGCCAGCAAGAACGGAAAATGATATAGTCCGACGCCATCGTGGCCAGCTCTCGTCTCTATCCTCGAACCGCGCTCGTACTGCTCACCGCGCTGAACCTGCTCAATTACGTTGACCGCTCCGTCTTGTTCGCCGTACAGCCGCTGGTGCAGGCTGAATTCCATCTTACGAATGCGCAGCTCGGATATCTCACCAGCGCCTTCCTCGCGTTCTACATGGTCGCGGCCCCGTTTACCGGTCCGCTTGCCGACCGCTATTCACGCAAAGTAATCATCGCCATCGGCGCATTTTTTTGGAGTGGTCTTACCCTACTGACTGCCGTTACTCATAGCTATCAAGCACTGTTGGTCCGTCATACCCTCGTGGGCATCGGAGAAGCCAGCTTCGTCACCATCGCGCCGACTTTTGTCGCTGACCTTTTTCCGGAGGAGAAACGGGGACGTATTCTGGGCGTGTTCTATCTCGCAATTCCTGTCGGTACCGCGCTGGGGTACGTGCTGGGCGGCAATCTTGGGGAGCGCTTCGGCTGGCGATTCCCCTTCTACATCGCAGCGGTCCCGGGTTTCCTGCTTGCGTTGGCGATGCTCTTTATCCCGGAACCCCCGCGTGGTCAATTCGACTCTGTGCGAGAGACTGTGGAGCGCGGGACCATCAAAGGCCTCACCCGAAATCCTGCCTTTTGGACTGCAACCCTGGGCATGGCCATGATGACGTTTGCTCTAGGCGGGATCCAGGTGTGGATGCCGACGTTCCTCTCCACCATGCGTGGATATTCTTTGAAGGCCGCCAACGAACTCTTTGGTGGAATCATCGTGCTGGATGGAACGCTTGCGTCCCTGGCGGGCGGGTGGTTGGGAGACCGTCTGCTTCCGCGCACAAAAGGGGCGTATTACATAGTCTCGGCCGTCAGCATGGCCCTGGGAGTGCCGGTGATGATCATTGCCCTTTTCGCCCGGGGACGTGCAATGGTTCCCGGAATTCTGGTCGCGGCATTTCTTCTGTTGCTCAACACGGCCCCGCTCAATGCGGCGCTGATCAATTCGGTTGGCGCTCACATCCGCGCCACGGCTATCGCGTTCAACATTTTCATCATTCACCTTTTAGGGGACGTACCTTCCCCAACCCTGATGGGATGGATCGCGGACCGGCGTTCGCTGCAAATCGCATTTATTTGCCCAGTCATCGCCATGATGCTTTCTTCTGCCATACTCTTTTACGGCATGCGGTTTGCTCCCGAGGTGCGAGTCCGAAGATCGCCTGGTGCAGTTGGGGCCGAGGCGGGATGAGTTACGTCCATTGGATTGCTGGCAGCATGCTGGGACTTGCCTGGCTCTCGCGATTGATTAGTGCAGCCCTGGGGATGCCAAAAATCCCCGATATTTCCCGCCCCGAGTGGGACCGCAACCCAGTTAGTGCAAGCGGCAATCCCCGAGTCAGCGTCATTGTTCCTGCCTGCAATGAAGAAGAAGTGATAGAGCAGGCCCTTACTCGCCTGCTT
>DATHJP010000820.1:0-2502 GCA_035489695.1 Terriglobales bacterium | reverse complement strand
GCCTCAAGCGCGGGATCAGCAGACTCCACTTTAGTCATTGGCATCGGTCACGGAACGGCCGGTTTTTATTCCACGCACCTCAATTGCGCGCAAGCTGCAAGCATTACTTCAGCTCGTCGCGCAATCGCAACAGAATCGGTCCCGTCGTCAGCAATCCCACCGCCGCAAATGCAGCGCCTGCCACACGCCGTGCCCGTTTTTTCAATCCACTGCTGAGAAGGAGCCCAATCCCGACGCCAAGAAGCCCGCGAGTGATGGCAATGAAACCAATCTCAGGCAGTGTCAGCGTGATTTGTTTTGAAGCAATACTCATGGTGCGCTGTTGATATTAGCGCCGGCGCGGGCATCACGCACCTCTATCATGCCATTGCGCACACGCACAGCGAAACATGGTTGATTGTACGCTGCCGGCCCATCCAGCACGCGTCCGTCCATTAAAGAGAACCGCGATCCGTGCCACGGACAGCGCACGGTTAACCCTTCAGTTTTTCCTTCGGCGAGTGGACCGCCCAGATGAGCGCATTTTTCCGCCAGAGCGAAAACTCGAGTACCGCGGCGAAAGAGCACCAGATCTATATCGACTGCTCTTGCCCTGAACAATTTCTCTTGCGGCAACTCTTCCAGCGGCATAACCGCGATGAACTTGCCCGGCAGTTCTTCGGGTGCGTGATTCACGCCGATTTTCTCCTGATAAACGAGGTGACCGCCAAGCCACGCACCTGCCATTGAAAGGGCGAAGCCGATCAATCCGGTCGAAATTCCACCGCCGCGATTTCCCCGCCGCCGTTGCAGCCATGAAGCAACATAGAAGCCCATTGCACTGAGATTAAATAGTGCGTGCATGGCTCCGACCCGTTTCGGTTTATCATTTGTAAACTGCCAATCATTGAGTCCGGCGATAGCGGCGCCGGCCGCGCCGATCAACCCAATTCCAACTGCCATATCGGCGCCTTGTGAGAATTTTTCATCTCCACTGGCAAATTCATACAGGTCCAGCACCGCTGCCGTTGTCCATGCCCCCAGAGGCACGTCCGTAATCACCGGATGCAATGGATGTCCCAGCCAGGTTCCATGCAAAAAATTGCGGACCTGCTGCATGAGGTCACTTTTCTGGTTCAGCGTCGCTTCGGCGAGAGAGTCGAGCGATTTCTCCACTGGCTCGAGCCAGTCCATCTCATTGATGATATCACCTATCTGCTCCATGCCTTTAATTCGCACCGGACGTTAACAGTGGTTCGACAGCCTCGAATCCGCTGCGGAAGAAATCGCCCAGCACTAGCGATTCGGAACGGTTTTGTTGGCGCGATAAAGCGCAAGACGCTCCTGGAACTTGGCACGGAGCGCTTCGCCCGGTTCCATAACCGAGAGTGCCTTTAACTGGTAGCGCTCCGCTTCGGCAAAATTTCCTGCTTCCGCGTAAGCGGCGGCGAGAGTGTCGATCTCATCAGCATCTTTCCATTTATCCAGTCTGCACGCCCGGGAAGCCAGCTCTATCGCTTGCTGCCCATTTCGATACCGAGCATCAGGACAAGTCGCGCGAAACCAGGCGGCGTTATTCAGCGCGTCAGGGTCGGGCGGTTCGCGCCGCACAGCAGCCGCCAGGTCGGACTGCGCTTTGTCAAATTGGCCCAGGTGAAAATAAGCGTTTCCGCGCTCGCTCAAACGCCGAGCCAGACTGCCGTCGTCCTGGCGAAGATCAATTGCGCGCGTCATCGCATCGACCGCTTCCCGGTAACGATTCGTACGATTGTAAATGACGCCGGCGTCGTAATAACCGAGATCCAGTTTGGGATCGATGCGGATCACCTCCATGAAGTCCCGCAGAGCCGCTTCGCGTCGCCCGAGGTGCTTGTAGGCTAAACCGCGAAAACGATATGCGAGCGCAAGGTTTTTTGCATTGTCATGCTCTTGTTCAATCGCCTTGTTCAGGGACCTGATCGCTTCCGTGTCGTCCTGACTCAATTCCGCCACGATGCCGCGCCCGAGATCAGTGGTCGTATCGATCAATATCGCCGTGCCTGGGGGCCCGGTCGGAGGCTGGACGGGGCGCTTACGAGCATTCTCCAGCTGGCGCTGAGTTGTCGGACCCCATGGCGCTGAACCTTGGCCCTGCATCCTGCTGGAGCAGATGACGACCAGGATGGCCACAAAAACCAACGTTCTCATCGCATCATTTCATTATGACAGATTCCTGTGGGGCCAAAGTTAATGGCGCCACATCAAGCGATCGAGTCAAGGCTGCATCTGTTTTTCGTGTTGATGCGAGGCAAAGCGTAAGTCAAACAAATCGATAACTTGTCCGCCTAGCGGAAGAATTCATCAATGGGCTTTGGAAATTCGACTCGACATCCCCGTATCTGATTTCACGAATTTTTTTTCAGGGCAAGGACCGTGCGGTGCGGTTACTCTGCGCTTCGCGTCCGAACAACAGCTCCTTTGGCAAATCCAGGGGGAGCCGCCGGTTCATTTTCAAATATGGGCCAGCAGGATGAAACTCCAGCG
>DATHJP010000819.1:0-3111 GCA_035489695.1 Terriglobales bacterium | reverse complement strand
GCTGAAGGCGGATTCCGAAATGCCCCATGGTGCGCTGTTTTGCTGGGCATAGGCAATCTGACAGTGCACGGCGTCATGACAGGCGCGATCAAGCAGAGAATTTTCATGCGTCTGAGTGAAGAGGAGGGGCATCAAATATTCGAACATCGTTCCACTCCAGGAAAGAAGAGGCAGCCGGCCGTAGGCCGCGCCAAAAGGCCTGCTCAAAGCCCACCAATGTTCCACCGACACTTCCCCGCGCGCGATCGCGAGGAAACTCGTCAGGCGCGCCTCGCTGGCGAGCAAATCGTAGAAGGAATTATCGAGTCGCCGTTGCCCTACTTGGTACCCAATCGCAAAAATCCGCCGTTCCTCATCGTAAAGAAAACGCAGCCCCATACCGCTTTCCAGTTGTTGACTCTGAACGATCAACTCGTTCAACTGCGCGAGCTGCTCCGAAGCGGCCTGGCGCGAACGTTCCGCCTCGGTCACGAGAAGATCGAACCACTCGCGCACGGGTGGCGGAAGGTCCGGTCCCTCATGTTGCCCGTGAAATGCGAGTAGCGGCACCAACCCGGGGATTCCCTCCGTGGCGATGTTTCGCAGTGAAAACGTCGCCGCGAGCGCCTCGCGCCGACTTTCGTGCGCCGCTTCGCCTAACGACATTAATTGCGATGGCGATGCCATCAGCATTTCCACCGGCCGAAAATATTTATCGATGACGGCGTTCCAGGCTTCAGCCTGTCTGACAACCTGGTGCGCCCAGTAAGCTCGCGGGTCTGTTTCACGCGGCTTGAAGAACAACAGTAGCTTCTGAGCGAGCGGTCGAGCCGCGCGCAAACGCAGGATGACTTCCTCCAGATTGGCCGGCTCGCCAGTAGTCAGCTCCACGAGACGCGAAAGCGCGATCGGACGTTCCGCGTCCTTCATTGTGGCGGCGACTTGTCGCATCACGCCGAGCGTGTCGGCAATTCCACGCAAGGCGCTCGCGTCCAAAAGCGGCCGCGCAGCCAGTTCATCGCAACTACTTTCGAAAGTCCAAAGGCTCGCAAGCAAGTTGCCGCTATCCACTGTCGATACATACCGAGGATGCAACGGCTCGAGTGTCTTCAGGTCGTACCAATTAAAGAGATGGCCTTCGAAACGCTGGAGGCGACTAAGTGTTTCGAGCGTGCCCAGGTTGCGCGCCACCAATTCTTCGATCGTGATATAACCAAAGTCATTTGCCGCCACTGTCGCCAGCATCGAAAGGCCGATGTTTGTCGGCGAAGTACGCATGAAAACTTCCCGCATTGGCCGTTCCTGAACATTGTCCGGTGGCAGCCAGGAGGTTTGCGGCCCCACAAACTCATCAAAATATCTCCAAGTTCGTCGCGCGGCGATTCGCAAAAACCGTCGATCGTCCGCGGTTAGAATTCCGCCACGCCAACTCTTAGCAGGACGATTGATCACTATTACCGCAAGGGGAAAGAGAGCCCACAAAAGGAGAAACGGCGCCGCAGCAATCACCGCCGATGTTCCCTCCCAAACTGCGCCGACGAAAAGCAGCACACACCCGGTTGGAATCCAAAGCCGGGCGAGAACGAACTGCCACTGCTGATTTTTTGCGCGGCGGTGGGCGTCTTGTGCCGTCTCCCACTCCAGTAATAATCGGTGCGAGGTGATCCGTCGGTAGGCCACTCGGACTATCGCATCGAGCGCCATGCCCGCATGATCGGGAAGAAAAATAACTGCGAACAACGAACGCAGCAGGCGGTCACGCGGTTCGCGCCAGAATCTGGTCCCGGGCGGCGGGGAATGGAACAGAAGCGCGAGAAGAGAATTCAGGACTGGCCACAACATCAGGCCGGCGATAATTCCACTCCACAGCATCGGCTCGGGCGTGAGAAGCCAGCCCGCTACGAGCAGAGCGACGGTCGCAGGCGGCACCAGACTACGACGCAGATTGTCGAAGATCTTCCACTGGTTGAAGGCAGAAAGGGGATTAGGTTCAATCCTGCCGTCGCCCATGGGCACGCGCGGCTTCAGCCAATCGATAATTTGCCAATCGCCGCGAATCCAGCGGTGCTGCCGATTCCACCATGCAATGTAGTTGCTCGGAAAGACGTCGAGCAGCTCGATGTCTGTCGCCAGTCCGACACGGACGTAGCTGCCTTCCAGCAGATCATGGCTCAACAAGTGCGCCATTGGAAATCGGCCGGACAAGAGACGATGAAACGTTTGCAATTCGTAAATGCCCTTGCCGTGATAACTGCCTTCACCGACCAGATCCTGGTAAACATCGGAGACAGCATGGGTGTATGGATCGATTCCACGGGGATCAGCAAAGATGCGTGAGAACCATGTCGCCATGGCGCTTGGAAGCGTGGAACTGACGCTCGGTTGGATGATTGTGTAACCTCGAATCACCCGGCGACCATCCGGAGAAAGCTGCGCCTGATTTAACGGATGCGCGAGGGTTTCGATCATCCTCCGGGCGGTGCCGCGCAGCAGTTGTGTATCTGCATCGAGCGTGATAACAAACCGGATACCCTCAAGTCGAGTCCGGTCCCCTGCATACAGGAATCCTTCCAATTCCGGCGCGGATTCTCCGACCAGGAATCGATTGAGTTGCTCGAGCTTGCCGCGCTTGCGCTCCCAGCCGATCCAGCGTTGCTCGCTCTCGCTCCACGAGCGTCCACGATGAAAGAGAAAGAACCGGCCTGCTCCATAGCGGCGATTCAGTTCTTCGATCCCGCGGGCGACAATGTCGATATACTCCGTGTCCTCGGACATGCTCTGCCGCGGTGCATCGGCAAAATCGGTCAGGAGCGCGAATCGTAGATTTGCGTCCGTATTTCCGAGGTAACGAATCTCGAGGCGGTCGAGTTCTCTTTGGATCGCGTTGGCAGTTGTAAGTAACGTCGGCACCACCACCAGTGTGCGGCAATCATCAGGAACGCCTTCTTTTCTGAAGGACATCTTCGGCAATACCTGTGGGAGGAGAAGTGAGGTCAGGAAATAATTCACGGCCAGCACCGCCACGTCACTCGCGGGCAAGAGAAGCAAAAGGCCGAGCAGCCCGAGCGTGACTCCGGGTACCGACCCAGTCATGAAAAAGAGAGGAGCCGTCACCGTCGCGAGCGCGAGCAC
>DATHJP010000818.1:0-3832 GCA_035489695.1 Terriglobales bacterium | reverse complement strand
TGAATAGCGTTCAGAATCGCACCCGGCATTTTCCAAAGCCTCAAAAGCCAGCTCCAAGAGAATCCGGTGTTGCGGATCCATGCTCTTCGCTTCCATTGGCGAGAAGCCGAAAAATCCGGCGTCAAATAACCCCGGTTCTTCTAGAATCGGCGCCGCCTTGACATAGCTCGGGTTCTTCAGGAAAGATTGAGGCACGCCGGCGCGGAGGATCTCTTCATCTGAAAGACGGGTAATCGACTCGACGCCAGCAGCGAGGTTTTTCCAGAATTCTTCTAGGTTGAACGCTCCCGGAAAGCGACAAGACATGCCGGTAATGGCGATATCCATGTCGCTTTGGTCTTCGTTGTTAGCGTGCACAATTTGGGCATTAATCATAATTGGGGGAACGATTCTTTGGAATACAAATGTCAGGCCGAAAGCGCCAACATGCTCGTCCGGCGAATCGTGGCTTGGGTTAGCGGTTCTGGAAAGGCTTTTCGGTCGGCTTTGCCGCTCGTCCAACTGTCGCCTCGATCAACTTATTGAAGGCAATTGGGTTCAGGGGGTTACGGAGATATTTATGCATAAAACCCGGATGTTACTCCCTGCTCAGTTAGTTGTCCAGGCTGAACGTTCATGAAGATATGTGTTCAGAGAACTCAGGTGAACCTGGCGATGCGCCCCTGTTAACGATTCAAGGCATGACCGCTTGCTCGAGCGCCTCAATCCTAGTTCAAAAAAATGTGTGCTGCACATTCAAGGTCTTGGCTTCGATTGGCCAAAGCAAAAAAAGGCGCCGGCGGGCCGCAGGAGATGTCACGGTCATTCGCCGGAGGTTCGGAACACGTACACGTAATAGTCCGTATCTCCGATATGTTGCCAGTCTACCGGCGCTGAACTATCAGGCGCCGTTGAATTCGGCATGGAGATTGGCAATGGGGCCACCTGCCCGGGCAACGCATGTAAATCCCACACATGCTGCTGCTGCTTGTTGATGTAACCGGCTTTGGCCACCACCGCCTTCGCGCCCACGTCTCGAAACAATTGCATGACGACGGCCCTTTTCGCCGTATCAGATGACCAAAACGCCGTCGCGCCCTCAGCCGGAACTTCTGCGATTACGTGAACGCGAGCCATCCGTGCCCAGTATGCGCTGTACGTCCATCCCACTGCCCCAACGGGATCCCCTGCCCGCAGGCCCGCATCATGTAGATACTTCGCAACTTTCCAATTTGTGTATCCGGACTGGAACGACGGTGCCTCGGTATTACCATTCACGAAATAGCGTGCCGCATCGAACACTGTTCGCCCTGTGCTGATGGCTATTGTAATTGCGGCAATCACTGCGGCGGAGGTTAGAATGGCCGTGAAGATCCTCTTCGATTCCTCTGAATGCGGGATGGCTACCGATCGGAATAGGACCATCCACAGAACCACCAGATAGGCGGCAATATACCTGCCCTCGATGTGTAACAATACGTACGCGCCCAGAACTGCACCTATTGGGACGAGCACAAACCAATACTCGGCAACTCCCCGGAAGACGGACAAGCGCGCTACGTTTGCTAACACTATCACACAAAAAAGCGCCAGAAGGGACCCGATAGTCTTGTCAGTGCTATCGATAGAATAGTAAGTTAGCTGGCTTGGCAGCGCGGACCCGGGAGAGTTCGCCATGAAAAGTAAAAGCGCTTTCGTATTTCTGGCAATGACCGATAACTGCCTTCGCAGATCTATTCTCGGCTTGACGCCTTCGTACCAGTAGGATGGGTCGTACCATGGCGGATACGTCACTTTGAAGGGCGTTCCAAACTCATACATGGGTGGATCGTCATAAATTTTCCTTGTAGGATGTACTGGTGCGCCGTGGACAGATTCTTCCCCTTGCCAGTGGTTCCATTTCTTAACTTCGTTTACATACCAAGCGTAATTTAAGCGGCCGGCATCACTGAACATCCAGCGCTTATTAGCATGGGATAGAACAACGATATACGGCAAGGACAACAACAAGAAGATCAAAAATGCAACGGCAATTTTGTACAGTGTTTTCGCCGATAGCCCGGCTAAGATCAGAGCTACACCGATGAAGACAAAGGCCACCGGAAACATAAAACCCTTCGTCAAATATCCAAGTCCTAGCAAAACTCCCAGGAAGATCGATTCACCCCAACTCAAGCCCCCGTTTCGAATCCGGAACAAGATGGCGAAGATTAAGTAGAGCAAGGCGCAAACGATCGAATCCGGCTCTGGCAAATGCGGGGGCATCAATCGGATGGTGGACCAGGTAAACAAGCAATAGCCTAGAACGAGCCAAGCCCAATCTGGAATCCGTTCATTCGCGGCTATTGCTGTTTTTGCCCGCAAGAATTCCCGCATGAAGATGCTAAACGACGCCAATGTAGCCAAATAGATGAAAAAATTCAGCGTGTGAACGGCTGTAAATTCCCATTGCGGCACCGGATGAAAAAAAAACATCATGAGCGCGAGCAGCCAGGGGTACAGAGGACTCCAAAGGCCGATTAGCGCAGCGCGCCAATCGCCGCGGCAATAAGCATCGGCCATATCAAGATAACTGATACCCTCAGGGTCAAAGGCATCCCGATTACCCCAAAGGTCTAGCGCCACCAACAGACAACTGGCTACGCAAGCAATCGCTGCAACGCGCAGTGTCAACTGCCGATCTGTTCTGCACGGCAAATCAGCGCTCATAGATCGATATCTTTTATCGAAATGCCGACCATACACGCAAATAAGTACGACCGTAACCCCCAGGTGCTATTGATCCTAATACGGGTGTACGAAAGCAGCGATTGGCGCTTGTAAAGATTATGGCCAGGTATTTACCGATTATGCGGTTGTATAGGATTGCACAGACGACGGGAAATAGTCGAGATCCCAATGCAAAGGTAACCTGCGATTCAATGCGTAGTTGCCGAGCGGACCGACTGAAAAGCCGATGCTGCTGTCGCGAGTATTCGGCAGAATTCAGCACAGCATATTTTCACAGAACAGGTTCCGGCAAGGCCTTTCGGTTTGCTTTGCCGCTCGGCGTCAGAGGAATTTTATCGATTTTCTCAAAGCGATTAGGGATCATGTAGTCGGGAAGATATTTTTTCAGGTAATACTTCAGACCCTCAACCTCCAACTCGGATTTGCAAACCACATAAGCAATAATGAAGACAATGTTGTCCGAGTAAGTCTTGACCACAGCAATGCAGTCGGTAATCCCCGGAAACTCTCTGATCGTGTTTTCGATCTCACCCAGCTCGATCCGTAAGCCACGTATCTTGACTTGCAAGTCCTCCCGGCCCAGGAACTCGACATTACCATCGGACAGCCACCGCGCATTGTCGCCCGTCCGGTAAACTCGCCCCGCAATGTTGGCGAAATTATCAACGAATTTCTCGCGAGTTAGACTGGGGTTGTTTAAGTAACCTCTGGCCAAGCCAACTCCGGCAATACACAACTCGCCGGTCTCGCCTAGAGCGACCTGTTTCCCATTTTTTATGATGTAAAAGCGGGTGTTGTCGATGGGACGTCCTATCGGAATTTTGTCAAAGTCATTGTGAGGCGGGCAATCGAAATAACTAACGTCGACGGTAGCTTCGGTCGGCCCGTAAAGATTTGCCAGACGCGCGCCTGTAGTCCGGCCTAAAACGTTGTTGAATTTTCGGACATGACTGGGCGCCAACGCTTCCCCGCTGGCAAACAATCGCCGCACCGAAGTCATGCCATCTACCACTCTAGACTCCTTGCCCTCTAAATACTCTAAAAAAACGTTGAGCATGGATGGAACAAAGTGCATCACACTGATGTGATGTTTCTTTACCGTTTCCAGGATAAGCAAAGGCAG
>DATHJP010000817.1:0-2264 GCA_035489695.1 Terriglobales bacterium | reverse complement strand
GTGGCTTTCGGCTGGCATCGGGTCCAGCCTCCCTGGTGGGATACTGCCGCCGACATTAACGAGATGCTGGATAATCAGCAGGAAGGATCGGGATACGAAGGCGTCGACGAGTACGTCCCTGCCAACGCCGACGCTTCGGAGATCAAACAGGATGCCCCTCTCGTCGCCGCAGAAGGCAGTCCCAGAGTGCAAGTCAGAGTGCAGCATTGGGATCCAGAATTGAAAGCCTTTACTGCGGACACGCGCGAGCCGGGAAAACTGGTTCTCCGTCTGTTCAACTATCCCGCCTGGAACGTCCAGGTCAACGGCCGCGTAGCTTCCACGGAAACGCAGGAGATTACTGGACAAATGATCATTCCGGTCGACGCCGGCGAAAATCGTGTGGAGATCAGGTTTGTCCGAACCTGGGACCGCACGCTGGGCGGAGTAATTTCTGGAATAACACTCTTGCTAACGTTGGCCGTTGCCGGACTCTCGCGTAAAAGATTTGGCTCTATATCCCCTCAGTGAGTTGCGAACGAATGCGACGTATTTTAATCGCCACTTCGAATCCCGGTAAGCTGCGCGATTTCGCCGGCGCCGCAGCGCCCCACGACGTCGAGATTGCCTCCCTGGCAAACTTCGCTTCCCTTCCCGAAGTAAAAGAGGACGGGGATACTTTCGAGGCGAACGCTCGCAAGAAAGCCGAGCATTACAGCCGCTACGCGGCGGGTGACATCGTCCTGGCGGATGACTCAGGCCTCGAAGTGGATGCGCTCGGTGGCGCACCCGGCGTGCATTCGGCACGCTACGCCGCCGACCAACCCCACTTGCTTACGAACAATACCGATGACCAAGCCAACAACGCGCGCCTGCTCCGCGAACTGAAGAAAGTTCTTCCTGAGAAACGCACCGGGCGTTTCGTATGTGTGATTGCCGCAGCACGCGATGGAGAGACCTTGGCCGTGTTTCGCGGACAAGCAGAAGGCCTTATCCTCGATCGCCCACGTGGCTCGAACGGCTTCGGCTACGATCCCTTGTTTTATTTTCCCCAGCTTCAAAAAACCTTCGCCGAACTAACCCCGGAAGAAAAAGCCAGCTACAGCCACCGTGGCGAAGCCTTCCGAAAATTTATTTCGTGGTCGATGTAGCACAATTAGTGAAATTGCGCTGGGAACTGAGAACCGAGAACGTAGAACTGCGATTACACCACTTAAGACGACAGATAGTGACTCTGAACCATTACCGTTCCTTCCTTGACTTCAGTTCTCCCGCAACAACATAATAAAAGGTTCCTGTCTCACATCTGAACTCATAAGGAGTTTCGTGGCATCAACGGCCAGCCCTCCATCCATCCGTACCACGCGCGGCAGAGCTCCCTTGCGTGCCGGTCAAGGCTACTCGTTTTTGCTTCGCCGGCTGCACTCGCTTAGCGGAATTATTCCGATTGGATTGTTTCTGATCGAACATTTTGTATCCAACGCCTTCGCCACCAAGGGTCCTGGCGCGTATACCAAACAAGTTGAGCTGCTGACTGGATTCCCTTTCGTCGTCGGGCTCGAACTCTTCGGGATATGGCTGCCGATTCTGTTTCACTCTCTTTACGGCTTCTATATCTGGTATCGCGGAGATTCCAACGCCTCCGATTACCCCTGGATGGGCAACTGGATGTACACCGCGCAACGCTGGACCGGCGCCATTACCTTCGTCTACATGGCGTGGCACACCTGGCATCTGCGCTTCAGCGGCATTCACCTGTTGACTCATCCCGCTTCCGCCTTTGGCAAGGTGCAATTGGAATTTCAAAGTCCCTGGGCAGTGGCCTTCTACGCCGTGGGAATTGTTTGCGCCTCATGGCATTTCGCATACGGGCTGTGGCTGTTCGCGGCCAAGTGGGGTATCACAACTGGTGATCGCGCCCGGCGCAGATTTGGTTATGTCTGTTTTGCGATTGGATTGCTCTTTGTCCTGGTGGGAGCAGTCACCATGCGCGCGTTTTTGAAAACGCCACTTCAGCCGCTGGAACCGTTTGGTTCCGAACCGCAATCTCTTGTGATGCGCTAACGTCCGCGCACCACATGCACAATCGGAAATTCGAGGAGAGATGGCAGCAAATCCGAAAATCATAGTCATCGGGGGCGGACTCGCCGGCCTTGCAGCCGCGATCAAGATCGCGGAGATGGGCGGACACGTCGATCTATTTTCCATCGTCCCCGTGAAGCGTTCTCACTCGGTTTGTGCCCAGGGCGGCATCAACGCAGCTAAAAATTTGAAGGGAGAAGGCG
>DATHJP010000816.1:0-9921 GCA_035489695.1 Terriglobales bacterium | reverse complement strand
CGGCAAAGATGACGAAGACAAAGTTGCAGTTAATGGCAAACATCCAAAACGCGCCCGCAAGACCTAGCGCCAGGTATCCAGATTTCCATCGGCGCGAACTGTCAAAGAAATAGATTCCTCCGAGCAGATACACTATGCCCGCGCCGTCCACGTACTCCCAACTCTGGGACATAAGATAGAGCGGATTAGCAACCAGCAGCGCAAAACCGACGATCCCCACATACCGGTCGTATCGTGCCCGTAGAATGAGATATGTAAAGATGCCGCCTAGATAGAGGAAACACCCATGTAGCGCGAAATAGGCCCAATTGGCCGGCAAAATATTGTATGCGATGTAACCGGGCACAATCCAAGGCAGGCGACTGAAATAATACGTGGGACCAAACCACTTATAGAGTTCGGCAAGATTGTTGAAGTAGCCTGTATAGAACCACGGATCAAGATAACCCACCGGATTATAAAGCGGCAGCTTGGAATACACGACAACGATGATTGGAAGTACGAGCACGATTCCAGCCACAAGAATCCGGCTCAGGCGTTCACTTGGACTCGCCATCTTGGAAGCCGGTTGACCTAATCGCGCCTCCAGCTGCTCAGCGTTCGTAAGACAACTCCTTAGTTGTTGTTTCTTTGGGACCTTCGAAATAGAGAACCGAAAATGCCCGTTCCGATGCCGCCCTAGTGTTTCACTTCCAGCAGTTTGCGGGCCTCGTCCAATTCTTTTCGCCGCTTGGCGTCCACCTTGGGATAACTCAGGTTCAATTGCTGGAGCGTGTCGATAATTGCAGATGCCACAACCAACCGGGTGAACCACTTGTTGTCAGCCGGCACGACGTACCACGGGGCGGCAGGCGTGGCGGTATGCTGGATCGTATCTTCATACGCCTCCATGTAGTCGTTCCAGTATTCGCGTTCATGAATGTCGGCTGCGGAAAACTTCCAGTTCTTCTCCGGTTCGTCCAGCCGGGCGAGAAAGCGCCTGGCCTGCTCTTTTTTTGAAAGGTTTAGGAAAAATTTCCGGACCACAATGCCGTTCCGGGTGAGATACCTCTCAAAAGCGCAGATGTCGTCGAAGCGTTCTTCCCATATTTTCTTAGTAATCAGAGACGGCGGAATGTTCTCGTTTTTCAAGAGATCAGGATGGACCCGCACAATCAGCACTTCCTCGTAATACGATCGGTTAAAGATACCGATGCGACGCCGCTCGGGAATACGCTGCATGGTGCGCCACAAGTAATCATGCTGCTGCTCTTCGCTGGAAGGCGCCTTGAACGAATACGCCTGGCACCCCATCGGATTCACACCCGTCATGACGTGTTTGATAACGCCATCTTTGCCTGCCGCGTCGATGCCCTGAAAAATAAGCAAGAGCGCCCACTGATCCTGGGCGTAAAGTTTGGCTTGCAGGTCGGCAAGCTGTTCCAGACTCTTCTGGAGGTCCGCTGTGGCGTGCTGCTTCGATCGAATGCCAGCAGTATCGGCGGGATCGAAATCCTTCAACCTGAAATGTTTGCCACGCTCTACGCAATAGGCCTTCGCCAGCTTCGCCAATTTTGTCATGGCCAGTCATTGTAGATGTAAAAGTGCTCTGCGGTGTACCTTACCTGGCTGAGTGTATCGCCGTGCTGGGTGCTGGAAGCAGGGCCTGTTTGTCTGGACGAACCCGATGCGGGTTGATTCCCGTACGCGGTCTTGCCGATTCAATCGCTTCGTAAGATCCTTCGCGAAAGATCCGCTCAGGATGACAAGGCTCTTTATTAATTGATGACAAGTCGCTTTATGCTCTTAGCCACCGGAAGAGGGTGCGGGTGCGTGAAAACCAGGGCATGCGGTGAGTGCGGCAAGAAGCTCACCACTTTTCAATGGCCGACGTCCAGGAGATTCGAAGTAGGCGTAGGACAGCTGCTTGAGTTCACTCTCGGGTGGGCCGGAAGCAAGATAGGATTGGAATTCGGCTAAGCGGCAAGCATGCACAAAATTCCAGGTTAGCGAAATGCTGTCGGAAGTGCTCTTGAAGTGGTGAAACCAGCCGGCGGGAACCAGCAGGATTTCCCCGGGCCGCAAGGTGTCGCGCACAGCTACGCGTGCACGCGGAAAATCAGGGAACGTTCGAAGGTCCGGCGCCTCGACATCGACCGATTTCCCACCCGCGGTTAAAAATGAGGCCTGCGTGGGCTCGTACATGACGAACTCTTTTTCCCCGTAAATCTGGCAAAGCAGAGCATCACTGCACCAGGGATCCGCGTGCAGACGTGTACGTCCACCTTGAGCCGAAATAAACAGGCCGCGGGCTGGAAACCAATCATGGCTGGGATCAATGCTGCCCGAAGGCGGGCAATATGGCAGCACAAATGAATCAGCAGGGAAAAAATCTGGACGTCCCCAGTCGTCTTTTACCTGACGAAACACGTCGTCCGCCCACGGTACCCCGTCATTGCCAATCAAGTGTGAATACCAGCGCACATACGGCACGACTCCGCGGGAATCTTGGGCCGCGCCGCTGCGACCAAAGTATTTGTTCAAATAATCTGATAACGACGTGATATTGATGAGGCGGAACAGGTCGCCGTATACCTGTACCTGCTCATTTCCAAAGCGGGCCGCGAGATGGCTGGGTGACCACTGCTTCAGCGCTTTCCAGCCGCGCATAGCGCCGGTAACGATGACGGGTTGATTCTTTTGGAGATAGTCAGAGATGAAGGACGCGACCGTACGTTCCCTCACTCGCGGTACCGCTGTTCCTGAGGTGACTGCTGGGGTTTCCATTGCGTAGGCCCGAATTGCCAGTACTGGGGGAACTCAATATACCATGACAAAAGCGAACTGAATACTTGCCTGAGCCGGTCCATCACGGTTTTCCACATAAATCGTTATTCATTAATTACTCAGTGTTTTAGCAAAGGGCATTCCCAACGCCGAGGGGATTTCTTCTCCGCACAACCTGCCCGCCCGGTTAATCCTCTAAGGGGCAGGAGGAACCAAATGGCAGCCAAGAAACGTTCGCACGGGAAATCTGGCGGCCGTAAGTACGGCAAAGCTGCAGGCAAAAGGGTAGAGAGCGCCATGCGTCGCAAAAAGCGTGGGACGCTTCGTTCTGGCAAGGGCGGTAAAGGCGGCAAAGTCAAAAGTCGAAAGCAAGCCATCGCCATCGGCCTATCGGAAGCTCGCAAAAAGGGTGCTAAGGTCCCCAGGAAAAAATCCAGCTAGTTAAGATGATCCAGGCCTCCGGAGCTTTGATATCGAGCCCGCGGACGGCTAACGGCCATTAGGAATGGAACGGCATTTATAATATATTGCCGACGGCGATAACCTGGTTCCGGCTCGCTTTGGTCAGCCGTGCCGGACACTGCCGACTTAAGTCCGTGGAGGTCTCTTCAGTTTTGCTACTTTGAATTATGTCCCGTATTTCCCTCGATAATCCGGCGTATTACATCGACCGCGAGATTTCGTGGTTGGCCTTCAACCGCCGTGTCCTGGAAGAAGCGGAAGACGAAGCAAATCCGCTTCTCGAACGAGTGAAATTTCTCTCTATCACCGCCAGTAACCTCGACGAATTCGTGGAAGTGCGGGTTGCCGGCATGGTGCAGCAAATCGAAGATGGATACACCGAGGGCGGCCCCGACGGCCTCACTCTGTTGGAAGAGCGCAATGTTGTCTCTCGGGATATGCACGAGTTCGTGGACGACCAGTATCGCTGCTGGAATGACAAGTTGCGTCCTGCACTGGCGGAGAATGGCATTCGCGTGCTCAGCATCGACGAACTGGATTCGCAGGCCCGTGCGTTTGTCGACGATTATTGCGAGCGCGAACTCGACCTGCTACTCACTCCGGTCACCGTGGATCCAGCTCATCCCTTTCCGCGGGTGATTAACAAGGCTCTGTGTGCGGCGTTCTTGTTGCGGCGGAGACGCCGGTCCTCGCTCACTTATACCGGGGTGGTTACGGTGCCTCGCGCTCTGCCACGGCTGGTGCGCCTGCCTTCCGAGGGGACGGATGATTTCATTTTTCTTGCTGATCTGGTGATTTACCACGCCAGGCGTATGTATCACGGATACGACATCGTTTCCTCGACGGCATTCCGCGTTACTCGCAATAGCAATCTTTATCTGGCGGAGGAGGAATCCCGCAGCCTGCTCGAGTCGGTACGGACCGAATTGCATAATCGGCGCAAAGGGGATGCGGTCCGTCTGGAAATTGAAGCTGATGCCGATCCCGAGATCATTGAACGATTGCGCACTAACTTCGAACTTCAATCCTGGCAGGTTTTTCCTGTGCATGGGCCGGTGAATCTATCGCGTCTATTCAACATTTATGAGCAGACGGCACGCCCCGAACTTAAATTTAAGTCTTTCACGCCTCGCGAACTGCGGCTGACGGCCAAGTCCAAGGACTTGTTCGAGGAACTTCGCCGCCACGATGTTTTGTTGCATCATCCTTTTGATTCCTACGATTCTATAGTCTCATTCATCGAGGCGGCGGCGGAAGATCCGCGCGTGCTTTCGATCAAGCAGACGCTTTATCGAACCAGTGAACACTCGCTCATCGTGCCTGCGCTTATTTCCGCGGCGCAAAAGAAAGAAGTCACGGCGGTAGTGGAACTAAAAGCTCGTTTCGATGAAGATTCCAATATTCGCTGGGCGCGCGACTTGGAAGACGCCGGCGTGCAGGTTTTCCACGGGTTGGTAGGCCTGAAAACTCATTGCAAGCTGTCATTGCTGGTCCGGCGCGATGCCGATGGCGTCACACGCCGCTATGCTCATTTGGGTACCGGTAATTACAATACCGCCACAGCCCGCATCTACACTGATTTGAGCTTGCTGACGGCGGATCCCGAAATTACTGGCGCGGTTCATGATGTTTTCAGCTTTCTCACCGCCTACGCCGAGCATCCGAATTATGCGCCGCTGCTGGTCGCGCCGCTGGATCTTGCGGAACACTGCCTGGCCTTGATTAACCGCGAAGCTGAACATGCACGACGTGGCTTGCCGGCTCGTATCATCGCCAAGATGAATGCCTTGCTCGACAAGAACATCATCATGGCGCTTTATCGCGCATCACAGGCTGGGGTGGAGATCGATCTCGTGGTCCGAGGCATGTGCGCGTTGCGTCCTGGGGTTCGGGGTGTGAGCGACAATATCCGGGTTAGAAGCATAGTTGGCCGCTTTCTCGAGCACAGTCGTATTTTTTATTTTGCTAACGGCGGCCAGGAGGAAGTCTATCTGGGCAGCGCCGACTGGATGCCCCGCAACCTCTATGATCGAGTAGAAGTAATGTTTCCGCTAAAGGATGCAATGCTGCGAGACCGCGTAAAGCACGAGATTCTGGATTCCTATTTGGCAGACAAACTAAAATCCCGCCTGTTACAAAAGGATGGAAGATATATCCGCGCCTGGCAAGGGCAGGGAAGGCGCAAACCGATGACTGGGCCATCGGCTTTCAGCGCGCAGGAATTTTTGATGGGACTGGCTGAAGGAAAACAACTTTTGGATTCGATTCCGCTTTTGCCTGCACCCAAAAAACGTCGACCTCTCACCGTAAAGGAACGATAACCCGACATGATTATTTATTTCTTGCGGCATGCCAGCGCCGGCGAGCGCATGAGCAATCCGAAAAAAGATGAGAAACGTCCGCTTGATAAATCCGGCATCGAACAGTGCGGCTATGTGGGACGGGCCTTGACTGCGCTCGACGTGCAGGTGGACGTAATTCTTTCGAGTCCGTTGAAACGAGCCGCCCAGACTGCATCACTGGTAGGAAACGAAATGGGCTACGAAGGAAAACTGCAACTAGCCGACGCTCTTCGTCCCGAAGCCAGCTTCGCCGATTTTCGCAAATTGCTGGACAAGTACGCAAAGTATGAGGGGATCATGGTGGTCGGCCACAATCCCAATTTGAGCGAGTTCCTGGGACGAGCTATCAGCGAGAACGGTTGCGAAGCTGTGGTCGACTTGAAAAAGGGAGCTGTGGCGCGAGTGGAAATGGAGCGTTACTCGGGCGTGCTCCAGTGGTGCTTGACGCCAAAAGCAGTGCGCCAGCTTTATGCCGCCGCGGCTGAGAGTTCGCGTCCGAAGACTTCGCGGAAATAACTTCTTTCCTTCTCCACAGCCCATAACTCCAGATCAATCGTAGTTCGGGGCTTGGCCAGCAATCCCAGGGTTACATCTCCTTGACGCACCCGGACTCGAGTGGCGCCCACCGCGCCGCCGCGTCCCAGATTCAGTGCTCGCGCGAGTCGCAACAGCATGGAGGCTTTGCGTACGTGTTCCTGCTCTGAGGGCGCCAAAGTCTTCATAGGGGCGTCGCCTGGATTTGGCCGCGACTTGCCTAAATAGCGTGCGATTGCGGCGATAATCAACCTCTGCTGCGGTGTGTACCCGAGGATCTCGGAATGGGAAATCACGTAGTGTGTGTGCCGGTGCCTGCCGCTGCGGTTTACGTAATCACCGACTTCGTAGAGCATGGCCGCCGCCGACAGCCACTCACGATACTCTGCCGGCAAACGATGCACGGAGTTCAACGTTGTAAACAGGCGCATGGCGGAATCACGCACCTGAAGGGCGTGATCGATATCGACGTGATAGTGATTCACGGCAGCGAGGATAGAATCCCAGCGATCAGATTCGATTTGTTTTCCAGAGCGTGTCCCGCGGTCATATTCAGCTGCCATTTGCGCCAGCAAGCCATCCCGTAACCCGAGGGGCGAATAACGAAAGCCGCCAAGCTGGCAACGATCCAGCAGTTCAACGTAAACCACCGCACCGGCGGCAATGATCTCAGCCCGTCGCAGGCCTACGCCCGAGAGTTTCCTGCGCTGGTCGATAGGCAGGCGCACCAGCATCTTGGCGATCCGCTTCATCTGCGACCGTGAGACTGCTGCCTCTCGCGCGCCTTTGGTTTTGTACAAGCCATGGCAGACAGCAGCCAGGGACGCGGCCGTGCCGGAGGTAGCTATTACTGCTTTTGGATGTGCCCAGAAACTGCGGCCGGCAATTCGTCCAACCTCGCGTTCGACAAATGCCCGGAGCCGCCGCAGTTCCGACTTGCGTGGCGGGTCGTGGCGGAGGAACTCGTTGGTAAGCCGCACTGCGCCCAAGGGTAAACTCACAGTCTCGCGGATATGACCTTTGCTGGAGATGGTCAGCTCACAGCTTCCTCCACCCAGATCAATCATAAGGACGGGGGTTGCGTTGATGCGCAAGTTGGAAACCAGGCCCAGGTGAATCAGCCGGGCCTCTTCCAGTCCCGAAATAATTTCTACCTTCCAGCCGGTTACAGAGCGGACCCATTCCAGAAATGCATTGGAGTTGCGCGCGTCGCGCAAAGCGCTGGTAGCAACGATGCGGACTGTATCGGCTCCGGTTTTCTGCACCGCGCGATGGAAGCGTCGCAGCACCTTAATCGTGTCAGACATGGCCTCGGGGGAGAGCAGGCCGGTTCGGAAAACATGCTCACCTAATCTTGTGACTTCACGGTCTTCATCAATGGTGTGAAGACGATGTCGCGTAAGGCGGGCGATTTTCAATCGCACCGAGTTCGATCCGATATCAATAGCCGCGAAGGTGGGCATGGCGGGACTGGGATAGTTTACAGCCAGCGTTACCGGAGGCTGGAGAGAACCTTATGTCCGGCATGGCTGGGGAATGCGAGCTCGCGTTAGGCCGGTAAAGATGCTACTGAAGGACCACTAGGTTACATCTACGCCGCCACGGCATGTGATCTGGTCGTTCGCGTCGAGGACTTGTGTCCTGCCGGACCCGTGATTGAAACGGGTTTCTTGCCGGAAAGTGCGACTCGAGTATTGTTCAACGCTTCGAATGCCTGATGAAACTTGGCCCGCGTCACATTGCGGAGAGCGGCCACTAGTCCGGAATCGAGGACTCCGCCGAACAGCTCCTCCGCTCTCTCCGTCAGCTTCAATGAATCGTGCCAGTCGCCGATCACATCCTGCATGTGCTTGAGTTGGTCCACGACACTTTGAGCTTGGGGACTATCGCCAGCCAGTTCTGCAATGTAGCGCGCCCGTTTCCCGGCAATTCTGTATTGGTGCAATACTTTTTCGGTGAGCGGAGCATCGTCTCGTCCGAGTGCGTCTACCTGGCGCAACGCGATACTAAGGGGCTCCGTGCCTTGGGGGATTTCCAGTTCGCTCGCCGCTCGCTTCAGACGCTTGCGCAGTTCGCGGACGGTTTGTTTGTCGAAATTCGCGGCTAGTTTCTTCTCTCGCTTGGTCCGATCCTCGGAGAGCTGGCGTAGCAACTGAGATTTTCGCCGCGGCTCCTGAGAAATCTTTAGGCCACGCAAGGACGCGATCTGCACATCCAGATCACGCACTCGCCCGGCCCTTTTTCGCAGACGCGCGAGAAGCTTTAGCAGTTTCTTGTCATTCCGGCTCCGCTCCGGCGCCAGTTCCCCAACTAGCGTCTCCACCCGACGGCTGTAGGTGCGAAATTTGTGGACACTCTTCGGGGCGGTCTTAGTCGTCAGCTTCGACAGATGACGGTTCAGTTTTTGAAAGGCAAGACGGCTCTTTTTTGAATCTACAGGCATAGGGCTAAACCAGGGAGCTAGTGAAAATACTCTTTGTTCCCAAAACTTGCAATTAGAGAAACAATATGTTCTTGAAGGTTGCTCCGAAGCAGACTTTCAAGCGGCAGGAACGAATCAATATCCTAACACTTGTGCAAGGAACTTGCTGGCGGTTGTCCCGCAACCAATTGAATACACATGAGTTATTACCACGCCAATCCCGAATTAGATATCGTGGAGCTACTCGTCCGCATGTTTCGCCAAGTACGTGCCGGTTACGTAGCCGACGGTCGCGCCCACTAAGGTGTCGGAAGGAAAATGTCTTTTCCCTGCCAACCGAACGAGACTGACGCCGGTGGCCAGTCCGTAGGCGCTCCACTTGAGCCATCGCTTGTTGGGATATCGATGTGCGATGACGCTGGCGAAGGCAAAGCTCGTTGCCGCGTGTCCGGAAGGGAACGATTTACCACCTTCCCAGAATTCGCCTTGACTGTTGGGTTTGTATGCGTACTGACGATTGGTTGCACTTTTGAGGAGCAAAGTGATTCCGTTCGCGGCACCCATGGCTTCGAGCGCGGTCCACCCAGTGTTCGCCGCGTAAGACGACCGATGACCGGTACAGCCAATTGCGTACATCAGGCCGGCGGTGCCTAGTTCTATCCCAATACCAATATTCGATCCTCGGATCGCATCCGTTTGAAAAGGTAAGGACTGAATGCGGCGGCTGGCCGAAACGTCCACCGACGAGATCAGTATGCCGGTGGCGGCGGCGACCGGCAGTTCCCATTTGAGATTTTGCGGCCGAATGGCATTGCGTGGCGCCATAGCCATCCCGTGACCGACCTTAACAAGGTCGCCAGGCAATCGCATTGCGATATCCCCGCAACCGCTGGGGGAGGCGCTATTTTGGCCTTGCGCCACCGGGGCAATCCCGGCCGGTAGAACCAGCGCGAGAACGGTTTCGAGAATTTTGTGGTGTCTCATATTCAAGATCCCGTCACATTTTGCACAATTTAGTCTGTTGCAATTCTGATGCAATTTGATGCGAAAACGCTACCCAAAGGGTGGGCCAACTCTCATTTTCACCTTATGAGAAGTTGCAAATCGCAAGAACCCCGTTAACCTTAAAGCTGACAAACCATATCACTTAGCCGTGGCGCTGGAAGCCGATGGCTGCGTTTGGCGATCGAGTACGCCTCCATCGATGGTTTGCCCGGTTCGGGAAATCACCTGAAAATGAAGTTTGTCGCCGTTGATTTCGACCAGCATAAACCCGCGATCGGTATCAAATCCTTTTTGCATCTGGTCCGACGGCTTGAAGTCGTTGGTCATAAGTTTGGCGGAGTTTCCCAGAATGAAGTAATAGATGTTGTCTTCCGGCTTGATCCTCTCGTA
>DATHJP010000815.1:0-2670 GCA_035489695.1 Terriglobales bacterium | reverse complement strand
GCGCAGCAAGTATTCCGTCCGCTTGATCGGGTCTTTCAGAGTGCGGTAAGCGTCATTCAACAGGGAACTCTGCTCTAAACTCCATTCTTGTTCCTGCTTGCTGGTTTGCCCGTACAGGTCGGGATGAAGTTTTCGGCTAAGGTCGTAAAATTCACGCTGCAGGCGAGTGAGGTCAATATTCAACTTCCTCGGCAGCCCGAAGAAAGTGAAATAGTCAACTGATTGTGGAGGCTGTACCTTGCCGCACGTGTTACAGAATTGAGCCCTCCGCGGCGCGCCACACGACCAGCAAGCCGTCTCGCCAGTTTCAGCCAGCGAACTCGCCGTTTTGGATTCTGTCGCCATAAACACATTCCCGCGCATTGCTGCGTCAACTGCGGAAGGTAAAGGGATGCCGTGGTGACCCGGTGAGCGACACCTAGCCTGAGAATGAGGTGCCGCACCCGCAGGACTTCGACGCGTTCGGGTTTACAAACACGAAGCCCTGTTGCATGAGAGTCTCCTGATAATCCAGAGTCATGCCGTGAAGGTAAATAAATGATTTGGGATCGACAAACACCCTGACATCCGAAAACTGAAAGATGCGGTCTCGTTCGCGCGGCTGAGTGTCGAAGCGAATGTTGTAGCTGAGGCCTGAACACCCGCCGCCCTGCACTCCCAGCCGCAAGCCGCCCTGCTCGGGCGAAATGCCTTCCTTGGCCATCGCCGAACGAATCCGGGATAAGGCTTTCTCTGTAACTAGAACGCCTTTCGCCGGAGCCTGGGATGAAACTGGTTTAGTCGCCTGTTCCGTCATCGTGGCCATTAGGGGACGCCTTCAGCTCCGTGCTTCCACAATTTCCGGCTTGGGAGTCTCGCGCTTTTTCTTCCAATCGTGAATGGCGGCCCGGATCGCGTCTTCCGCCAGCACCGAACAGTGAATCTTGACGGGAGGCAGAGAAAGCTCCTTCACGATGTCAGTGTTCTTGATCTGCAACGCCTCATCGACGGTTTTGCCCTTTACCCATTCCGTCGCCAACGAAGACGACGCGATCGCGGAGCCGCAGCCGAAAGTCTTAAACTTCGCGTCTTCAATGACGCTAGTCTCTGGGTTGACTTTGATCTGCAGCTTCATCACGTCGCCGCACTCCGGGGCGCCGACCAGGCCGGTGCCCACGTCCGTGCTGCCCTTGTCCATCGAGCCCACGTTGCGCGGGTGGGAATAATGATCTAAAACCTTGTCGCTATATGACATTTTTTCTCTCCAATTAACGTCAAAACTTGTAATGATCTGGTTCTACTCCGCTGCCCACTTCACTTGCTTCAGATCCACGCCTTCTTTTGCCATCTCATACAGCGGTGAAAGCTCACGCAGTCGCTGAACCGTCTCAACAACGCGGTCGGCCACATAGTCGATTTCAGCCTCAGTATTGAACCGGCCGATGCCGAATCGTATAGAACTGTGCGCCAAGTCATCGCCTGTGCCCAAAGCCTTTAGCACATAAGACGGCTCCAGCGTCGCCGATGTGCACGCCGAACCGCTCGAGACCGCTACGTCATTGATACCCATCAAGAGCGACTCGCCTTCCACATACGCGAAACTGATGTTCAGATTCCCGGGAAGCCGATGCTCCATGGAGCCGTTGATATAAACCTCATCCAGGCGACCCATGATGTTGTCTCGTAACCGATTACGCATTCCCGCAAGGTGGCAGCTCTCCTTCGGCATATCTTCCATACATATCAAACATGCTTTGCCCAAGCCGACAATCCCGGGGACATTCAACGTCCCAGAGCGCATGCCGCGCTCGTGACCGCCGCCATCAATGATGGCGGAAATCTGCACACGCGGATTTTTGCGGCGCACGTAGAGCGCGCCCACGCCTTTCGGACCGTACATTTTGTGAGCTGAGATCGACATAACATCGATGTTCTGCTTGTTCACGTCCACGGGGACCTTGCCTACCGCTTGCGTAGCGTCGCTGTGGAAAATCACTCCGCGCTCACGGCACAGTTTTCCGATTTCGGCGACCGGTTGCAGCACGCCAATCTCATTATTGGCCGCCATGATGGTCACTAAGATAGTTTTGTCGTCGATCGCACGCTTCAGATCGTCGAGATCAACTAGCCCATCTTTTTGCACCGGCAGATAAGTGACTCGATAACCGTACTTCTCCAGTCGCTTACAGGTATCGAGGACAGCCTTGTGCTCGGTGACGGCTGTAATGATGTGGTTGCCCTTTTCTTTGTACATCTCGGCCACGCCCTTGATGGCCAAGTTGTCACTCTCAGTCGCGCCGGAAGTGAAGATGATTTCTTTGGTCGTGGCGCCAACCAGTTTTGCGACGCGTTCACGGGCAGTTTCCACACCTTCCTCACCCGCCCACCCAAACGAATGGTTGCGGCTGGCTGCGTTGCCAAACTTTTCCATGAAATAGGGCAGCATCTCCTCCAACACCCGAGGATCCATGGGCGTGGTGGCGTGGTTATCCATATAAACGGGCAGCTTGATCCCCTTTGGGGCAACCTGCTGCTCCTGCGGCATCGTCTTGACATCCGTGCTCATAATTGCTCTCCTACCTCGTAATCAGCGCTGGCTATCTAATCGTTACCAGCTCTACCTGGGTCTTGGCCTGAACATCTTCGGGCGAGGCCGGATCTTCTTTCATCTCTGATATCTTGATGCGCCGC
>DATHJP010000814.1:0-2512 GCA_035489695.1 Terriglobales bacterium | reverse complement strand
GTCTCAGCCGGCTATCGGTTTGTTCGAGCGCAACCTCAACATTGAAATTTCTAGGGAATGGCCAACCACCTGAGAAATCCGCGGTCGCGATAGTACTGATCTGGCTGATGTGGCCGGTAAATTGACGGTCGGGAATCGCGTCCAGTTGGACGGTAGTCGACTGGCCGATTTGAAGCCGGCCCCGCTCGGTTTCGTCCACGCGACTGATCACTCGAAGTGTGGACATATCCGGCAACTCCGCCATCGGGGCTCCGGGCCAAGCTCGATCTCCAGGTTTAAAGGCGGCCTGACCATCCGGATGCCAGAGTTGTACCAGCGAAATCGTTCCCGCCGTCGGGGCGCGCGATATCATTTGCGCCAAGGCGCGCTCCGCACGCTGCACGTCGTATAACGCTTTTTGGCTGGCTTGGACCTTGCTTTCGATTGTGGCTTTGGAAACCGCGCGATCGGACTTTTGCTTCTGTTCGGCCTCACGTAGTTTTTGCTCACTATCAGTTACTTTTAACTTCGCTTCCTCGCCTTCAATCTTCGACACTATCTCTTGCTTACCAGCCTCGAGCCTGGCTGTTTCCAGGTCATAACGGGCCTTCATAGCCGCTGTAACATCTTCCTCTTCGGTCAAGCGTGCCTGAGCCCGGGCCTGTTCTATTTCCGCCTGTGCTGATTTCATGGAGGATTTGTGCTGCGCCAGTTCCTGCTCGGTCCGGGTCTTATCGAACTCCACGACTGCTTCCCCCTTTTTTACCTGCGCACCGTCGGCCGCAATCTTGATCACCTGAAGGTCTCCTGCTTCGGAGGGAGCGGAAATCGCCACGGACTTGAGTGCCTTCACTTCTGCCCGAAATTGGAGCGAATCGATAAAGTCGCCGCGAATCACCTCCGCCGTAGGAATTGTGGGCGACTGGTTTCTCAATCGAACTGTACCCAGCACTCCGACCGCGACCAGGAGGATAGCTCCGACTTTTACCCGAGGTTGGACCCACAACTGGCGAATTCTTGGAATCATCGGAGGTTCCTGGCAACACCAGCGCCGTGTGCGGTATCCACGTCCACCGCAGCGGAAAGGTCCGGCATCAGTTTGGGATCATTGCCTTGGATCGAAAAGACAACGGCAAAGGTGCGAACCTTGGAAGAAAAATCTCCACTCCGGCCAATCGGGGCGATCTGCTCGAGCTCGCTGGTAAACACCAGTTCGGGGTAGGCATCCAACCGTACCGTCGCCCGCAGGCCGACCTGTAAAGCGGGAAGATCCTCCTGATTCACCAGCGCGCGCACCTGCATATTCGAGGGATTCACCACCTGCATGAAAGGCACACCCGCCTGCACGTGGTCGCCCTCCTGGACTTCGCCCATTTTGCCTTCTTTCCAGATGGTGTTCAGAACCACCACTCCGTCAATCGGCGCGTGCATTTGCATCAATGCGGCATTCTCCTGGGCGTGAAGCATGGTTTGACGCGTTCGGTCACGCTGTATCTCCACGATGCGAATGGCTGCCTGGGCGGCCCTCCGCTTGAGGTCGAATGTTTCTCGAAGTTGCTGCAGCGTGGCTTTCGTCTCCTCCAATTTCTGCTGAGCCTTCTCGGCGTCAATTCGCGAAGCAATTTCGCTCTTCTGCATCTCCAGTTCGGCCGTCTTAAAATCGCTCTCAGCCTGGTGCAGTTCGGTTTCGTCCTTCGCACGAGCCGCGTTCTCTTTGCCCTGCTCTTGTTTGACCTGGTCGACGATTTTGTTGTATTCCGCCTGTTTGTCGAGGAAATCCTTGATCTGCGCCTGCCGATCGAACTCGACCAGGACATCGCCGCGCTTGACGCGGCTTCCTGTGGCAATCAGTTTCGTGATAGTGAGCGAGCCGGTTTGCTCTCCTGACAGCGCCGGAGCGAGAATCCCACGGGCTTGGATAGCCTCGGTCGTGCCCTTCAGCCGCAAGTTTGGCTCGACAGCTTCGCTACGGACAGGTGTTTGTGAATCTCGGGGGGTTGCACTTTTCTTGTGGATGGCAAGAGCGAGAAAGCCACCTATTACTAACAGCACCGCGATGGAGACAGCCAGATTGCGGGCTGTTTTGGAATGCGGTGGGCCAGCCTCGTCTGGCTTCGGTCGCAAGTCTGATTGCGCTGCCGCTTCCGGTAGTTCGGTATTCACTCCATTAAGAAACGAGGGCATGCAGAAACTTCATTTACAGCCTGGGTCGGGTGCCTTCAGCACCCTCTTCCTAAGGACACTTATTATCCCCCAAAAGTGCCCAGTCTGAGCACAATCTCTGGTTTTCAAACGGGTGTTTCTTTACTGGAACGAGCCTAAGTTGAAGTCTTGCAACTGAAGTATTAGCGTTTTCATTCGCCTGGGCAATCGCCGGTTAAACGGCGAGGGCATCGACTTAAAATGATAAGGTGAACTATTGGAATCGCCAGGAACACGCGCAAAAGTAAGGGAGGACAAGAAAATGAGAATAGGATTCATCGGGCTGGGAAAAATGGGATCGGCTATGGCTCGCAACCTGATCAAAGCCGGA
>DATHJP010000813.1:0-5123 GCA_035489695.1 Terriglobales bacterium | reverse complement strand
GATAGCGTCTGGAGGCACGCTATCTGCTGGAAAGCGGGCCATGTTGGCTTCGGGTCATATGGGTTTGATTCGACATATTGTTCGTCGTTAGCGTGGCGAAAGAGGCGGAGCGTCCGCAATTCTCTTTGCTTCTCGCCCCCTTGACGTTTGAGAAGCTAGGAGGTTTTGTTTCGACTCTTGGATCCGAGGGCTAGTTTACTCACGTTTAAACTTAGTAGTGATTGGGACGAAATATGAAACTCAGAAATATTACATCGTTGGTTGTTCTCTTGCTGGCTGCATCTGGAGTGAGGGTCGGTGCGTGGGAGGTATGCGTTGATGTCATATGCGGAGAAAACAAGGCGCCTCTGGAGGGCGTCACGGTCGTGGTGACCAGCACGGATTGTAAAGACGAACGTTCAGGCACCACCGACGACAAAGGACATGTCTGCATTTCGCTTCTTGACCAAGCGTGTTGCTACACTGTGACAATTCCTGGTTTTACCATCACTGGAGTTGCCACGTTTTGCCTTACTGACACGACGACCTCGGTCACCTTGCCATTGGAGACGACGGAGTGTGTTCCTCAGCCCGGTGGTTGTCCGGAATGTGTCGATGAGAACTTGGGATTAGGCGTAGCCTCGGGATGCACGGTTTTGGAACTCGGCACCGGCAAGGTTTCCATCACCGGACCAGCCGGTGGCATCCTTGGGGACATTTGCATAGGTCCCGACGGCAGCCTTGCCATGTCGGGCGACGAGTTCGTGACCGGCACGGTCAATCTCGACGAAGGCGCGAAGTTCTCCAACAGCAGTCACGGAACAGTGAAGGTCGCGAATGGCGTGGACTTGAGCGCGGAGATTAACGCTGCCTACGCAGCCGCTGCCAACGCCGCGGGCCTGGGATGCACGAAAAGTTTCACGAAGCTGGACGGTAGCGCGGTCAAGATTATCACGGGCGTTTCGGGCCTCAACGTGATCTGTGTGCAGGACATCGTTCTCTCGGGTAAGCAGATCCTCCTGACCGGTCCCGCTGACGCCTTGTTCGTATTCAATGTGACGGGTAAGTTTGTCCTGACTGGAGGCGGCGCAGGTCCGCAAATACGTGTAGATCAATCGGCCGGCATTCTCCCCAAGAACGTGCTCTACAACATCATTGGCACAGGCCCGGATGTTGCCTTCTCCGGCGGCGGCGGCGGCGAGAACTGCTGTGCTGCAATCGTGGACGGAACGCTGCTGGCTCCCGATCGGAAGATCAATCTGAGCCCCGGCCTCGTTAACGGAGAAGTCATTTCGGCACAGAATATTAACATCGTGTCCGGTTCGAGCGTACGCTGCCCCCCGTGCAAGTAGCGGTTGTTGTCGCACCGTAGATCACCGCCGCGGGCGTTCGGTCGGCGAGAGTCGGCCGGACGCCCGTAGCGTTCCAGAGGGTCGCAGTCTAAGGGTCAATCGGTGCAGAGCCTGAAGCCTCTGTCCGGCGAGGAAAATCGGCGCGCCACATCCGCGGAATCCAAAGCGGCGTGCCGCTTCGCTTCCCTCGCTTCCCGCCGCACTCCAAAACGCCACGCCGTCTCCGTAAAAGACGAACAGCCTGCCGGACAAGGTCCAACAGGCTGTTCGCAAGGCCGGGGGCGGGCTCTCGAGTTCCGCCGATCCGGAAATTAGGAAAGGAATTTCCGCTTTGCCGTGGCGAGGAATCCCAGGCCGATGCTCATCAGCGCCAGCGAGGAACCGGCGTCGGGAACGGTGCTGATACCCCTAATCGTCCCACCGGAGGCGATATTGATGCCTTCGCCGCTAATCATTTCTCCAACGATAAGTCCGGGCGTCAGGGAGATAGACGCGTCAGGTGCGAGAATGATGCCGTGCAATACCGATTCAGTAGCAAGGCCTCCCGAAAACGCCACACCGTGGGTGCCTGTAACGTTGAACAGCACTTCGGATTCCGACAATCCGGCGGCGGTCAGAACCTGAGCATGATCCAATTTCAAAGTGCCCGAGATGTTGAACACGTACGACCCGCCCGACCCCAAATTCAACACCGCACCGTTTGGTAGTTGGAAGTCAGTCAAGTTGTAAACCCCTGGCGTAAGAGAGCCGCCGGCCGTGATCGAACTCACGCCAACGCCACCGCCAAACGAAGCCAACCCTGCCGCTGCCGTCGATGCAGCCCTTGCATCAATTGCCGCCTGACGCGTCAGAGCCTGTGAAAGGGCGTTTTGAACAACGTTCCCAGACGCATTCGCGACGGTTGCAGAATCAACACTGCTCTGGTCACCGACAAAAACGGTCCCATTGATCGGGAAGTTCCCGGCGGAGGTTGTCATTTTGCTAACGTTGGCGAGACCCACGTTACCGGTGATGGAGCCAACCGGCGGGGCCGCGGCACCGCTCACATTCTCTGAATCGCTCTCAGCGACGTAACCGGCGGGGCCATAGAGGCCACTGATTTCCAGCAACGCCCAGTTACCTGGACCTGCTGTGCCCAAGTCAATGGGCAACGCCAACGCTCGCTGTGTGGTGACCAATAGCCCGAGAACCGCTACCGTGCCTGCGGTTGTGAGGGCTTTCCCTGTCTTTCTTCCGACTTTCATAGTTATACGCCTTTTCTCTCAATGTTACTTAACCCGCCGTCACGGAACATCCGGCTGACCCACAAGGGCAAGCTAATCCGTAAGATGGGCAATTGTCCTTTAGCCGCTTGCGTGCCGGGAATTCCGCGCGATTCCAGGGCGGATCTAAGTTGTTCTACTAACAGATGTTACGTTGTACATTCTGGCGTAACATTAAATTATGGATTGATCTTTAGTGTAAAGCTCAACGACCCTTGCTTCCTCAGTCCGTCACCCGAGTCGTGTTTAACTAACACCGCTGCAAGGAGATGGGACCATATTACGGCAGAGTAAGGAATCCCGACACTTTCAGACCGATCATCTCCCGCACGACGCAGTATCTCGAAGCAAAGTGCGCGCGCCAAAGTGAGATATGCTTTGAAGATAGCTCTGCAACGGCGCGAGTGGAGCGAGCGGAAAACATGGGGCGGCAGTCGGGAGCGCGGACAGCCTTGTCCGCGCGAACTGCAGTTGAAGCGATAAACGCAGGAACATGGCTGTCCGTGCGTGTTTAGCGCCGAAGGCGCGAGACTATTCCAGCCTGGGGCAACGCCCCAGGAAGCCTGCCGTTTACAATCCAGAGCGCTGAAAGCGCGATTGATGGCGCACGGAATGCGGTCAATCATCAGAACGAATATGTCGGGCTTTCAGCCCTGAATCCTGTGGTTTTGCGTTTTCTGGGGCGTTGCCCCAGGCTGGAATGACACCACGCCTTTGGCGCTAAACAGACACGGCTGCCCGCGCTCCGTGTGTTGCGCTTCTCTGGAAACGCGCTGTCTTCTGCTTTCTGGACACTTGATTGTCAATTTTGGGAAACCGCACCCCGACGACGGCTGAAGCGGCTTGAGGTTGAAGCGTCAGAATTGGGCGATCGAGGGGAAGCGCATCGCCAAACATTGACGCAGGCTCGACCCTACCCGGCAACGTGTTGCGCGATCCCATTTCGCGGTGTCCTGCTGGGAGCGTCGTCGTGGGGTGCTCGAACTGGGGCCTAACTAATCGCGCGCCGCATTCAGGACACTGTCCCTTTTGATACGGCACCAAAACTGCATGTGACGGATTCAGATTTAACATGAGAATCACTTTAATTCCTAAATGCAGTACTAAGGCAACCCGGTCCGCATTTACGCTGCCGGAGGTCATGATGGGAGTGATGATCCTTTCCGTGATGATTGTCAGCCTGTATTTGGGTTTCTCCCAGGGATTCGCGGCGATACAGATTTCACGCGAGAACCTCCGAGCCACCCAAATCCTTCAGGAGAAAACGGAGGCAATCCGGCTCTTTACCTGGAACCAGATCACCACGGATGGTTTTGTCCCTACGAGTTTCTACGACTATTTTTATGACAAAGGCAGTACAGCGACCCGAGGCATCGTCTTCAATGGCACCAGCTCAATCGCCGCGGACCCGACGGTCCAGAACTACGCTGTTGACCAGCGACTGGTTACCTTCACCTTGACTTGGACGTCGGGAAGCGTTCTACGCACACGCACAATGCAAACTCTAGTGTCAAGATTTGGATTGCAAAACTACGTTTATGCCAGCCCCTAACTTTCGTCGTGCGGGAATGACGCTGGTCGAGTTGCTTGTTGCGGTCGCCATCAGCTCCATCGTGTTCACGGCCGTCGCGTCGCTGATGTTCTACAGCAGCCGGAGTTTTGTCGCCCTGGCCAACTATACCGATCTCGAAAACAAAAGCCGCAACGCGCTCGATCGAATGTCCCAAGAAATCCGGCAGGTCAACGGCGTAACAGGTCTTGGCACAGCGACATTGTCGAGCGGCCAAGTCGTGACCAACCGCATCGTGATGTCGGGGACCGAAACCAATGGAACCGCATACACCCTCACTTACAGCTACGATCCGGCGCAGAAAACGTTGACTCGGACGAAGCTGAAGTCGGGTGTCACGACGACAGACGTTCTACTGGTGGGATGCTCCTATTTGAACTTTGGAATGTATCAGCGCAATTCCATAACGAACACTTTCGACCAGTTTGACGTTCTAACGAGCGGCACCTGCAAGGTGGTGCAGATTAACTGGATTTGCTCCCGCAGCATCCTCGGCAATTCCGCCAACACGGAAAGCGTTGAGTCCGCCAAAGTAGTTATCCGCAAGTAATAAGAAATCAATCTGAAACACATGAAAACAAGGATCCATCGAGCCGACTGCCAAGGCAGCGCGCTGTTGCTTACACTCGGAACCACCTTAGTCATCGGCATTGCCATGGCGAGTTATCTGGTATTTGTCGCCAATCAAACCCGATCAACTATGCGGTCTCAGAGCTGGAACTCGTGTGTCCCGGTGATGGAAGCGGGGGTTGAGGAGGCGTTGAGCCAGATCAATTACCAGGGGCCCACCAATCTTGGAACCAACGGATGGACGCTGGGCGCGGACGCCCTTTACCACAAGACGCGCTGGTTCGGGGACTCTTACTGTGATGTGTCCATTCAGCCGCTCGACCCCCCGGTTATCTTTTCCACCGGATATGTACCAGGCCCGGCCCCCACAGCTTCCGTCACTGGCATGAT
>DATHJP010000812.1:0-2759 GCA_035489695.1 Terriglobales bacterium | reverse complement strand
AAAGGATCGTGCCCAGCGACCACCAACCCTCCTTCCACTTGGGTTGCAGCGCCAAGGCTCTGGTGTACAGGGCCACGGCTTCTTTGAGGCGGTCGGCGTCGCGCGCCTCGTCTGCTCGCTTGGAAAGCGCAGCAAAGCTGGTCGAGGACGGCTTCGTTTGTGGGAAGGCGCTGCCAAGAAAAAGACATAGAAAGCCAGCAAGTGGCAAGATCACACAAATTCTGACCGAGCGGGTATCGGGGAAAGACAACGGGAGCACTCGAATAGTCTAAATGCGAAACTGCCAACGAGTCAGCTTCCCAGGTTTAGAAGCGCTCGTTGGCAGCTGTTTTTATTGACGCAAGGGGAGGCGTGTCGGTCGTCATCGCCTCCCTTTCGGTGGTTGAACTAGTTAGAGCTTAAAAGTTGAATCGAGCCTGCAATTCGATGACGCGGGCACCCAATGCGCCCCCCGACTCGCCGAAGTTCGGGTTCACGATGTCAGACATGATGCCATTGCTATACGCGGCTCCGCTGCCGTTCAGATTAAGTTTGTTGAACAAATTGTAGAAGTTGGCGCGAAACTCCAGCTTTGCGCCCTCCCCTATCACTTTCATGGTCGGCAAACCAAACGATTTGCTGAGAGTGGCGTCGATGTCGAAGTAACCTGGCCCCCGGAAAGAATTGCGGGCGACTCCCGGATGGGTCGGCACTGGACCAAAACCCTGCTGACCGCTCGGACAGGCGACGGGATCGGGGTTAGGAAAGAGACAGGGGAAAAGAGTACCAGCAACGACAGTTGGAGGAGTGAAGAAGCTCGATGCGTTGACCGTGCCGTTACTGCGGAAATTCGGCTTGAATCCGCCATTGTACGCCGCCGGCAGATAGGCACCAGACCCAGAGTCGCTCGATGAGCCACCCGCGCCCTGTCCGAAGCTGAAGACCGGATCAAAACGATTGTTGCCAAGAAGTGCTGAGTCATCCTGACCCTGGAAGTTGTACTGCGGCGTCCAGGGGAATCCGCTGTGTGCGTTCAGAATCCCCGAAATGCTCCAACCTCCCACGACTTTCTCCATCCAGCTGTTGCTACCGCGGAAAATCGTCGGAGTCCACACCCCGAATACCTTGAACACATGGCGAACATCGTAATCGGCAGTCGCAAAACCGGTCGCGAAGTCCCATTGATAGAAGGGACCGGCGTACGCATTCGAGCCGGGATCCATGGTGTGACTCAGGCGATATTGAGTGTCCAACATGAAGGAGCGGCTGAAAGTATGCTTCGCTTCCAGCAGCAATGCGTTAAATCGCCCATTGCCATCATTCCCATAAAACGTCACGCCGTGGACAACGGGATTGAACGGAATGCCGACGACGGCGGCGCGGTCATAAAGATTGTAGTGTTGCGTCAAGTGGCGCGTCTGGCTCCCTTGATATCCAACCGAAGCCACCCACTGGTGGCCCAAATCGTATTCCGCTCCCAGCGTGTAGTGGAGATCATACGTCGTCGGCACGTCGCCAGCGAGTGCGGTCAGGTCAGTACAGCAAGTGGTGGGCAGATTATCAGGTCCAAACGTCACAATGGCATTCGAATTTGCCGCGTACCCGTTGGGATTATGGACGTCCGAGGGGAAGGTACCGATATAAGTGAGATTCCCTGCAGCGGCCGAAAAAGTCTGACCGTTAGACACAAATGGCGGGTTGAAACGGGTGTCCAGTGTGTTGGATTGTGCGATGCCGTTATACGCGATTCCGAAGCCGCCGCGGATAACCAGCCGCCTGTCGAAATCATGCCCAGCGAATCCCCCGGGGCTCCACGCAAAACCGAGCTGCGGGCCGAAGTTCTTTTTCGATGCGTTGAATTCGTTGCCCCCGGTGCGGATTCTCATGTTAGTGAAAAGACCAGCCCCGCTGCCAAGCACTACCGAAGCCAGTTTGCCCTTTAACTCCGAGACGGGGCCGAAGTATTCCCAACGCAGGCCAGCGGTCACAGTCAGGTTGGGCCGAAGCTTGTAGTTGTCCTGGAAAAACAGACCCGCGACAGTGGATCTGAGGTCCTTGCGTAGAGCAGAAGGTACACCGGTCTGGGGATCGAACTGTGCGCTCTCCGTTACCGGAGCATCGTTGAGGAAGTCCCAAATATTGTTGAACGTGTAGCCTGGGCGATCCGACCAGAAAGGAGCATCAACAGAGAGCAGGCGAGTATACTCCCCTCCCATCTTCATGGTGTGCGCGCCATGAACCTTGGTAAGCACATCCTTGCCAGCATAGGTCCACTGGTCGAAGCCGTTGAAGGAGCCTATTCCGTATCCCTGCAGCGAAAACCCGCCGGTTGGGTTGAAGCCGACTTGCGGCAGTCCCCACGGAGCGTTGGGATTCAAATCAAGATCCTTGTCCATCCAGCCGGCAGCATTCGCCCGCGCTTCATTGAGCAAACTAGAACCAAATGTGTGGTTCCACAACAATGTTGCCGCTCGATTGGTGTTGCCACTGTTGAACAAATTCATCAGGCGGTTGCCGTTTCCGTTGATGCCTTTGCTGGTGTTGGGCACGTAATACATGGAGAAGGCAACCAAGTCCTTGCTGGTGGCATTGAAATCAACGCGACCCATGTATTGTTGGTGTTTGCTGTCTGTGGGTGTGATCAGGCCATTCAAGAAAACGACATCTGCAATTCCATCGAGGTTATTGGCGCCGCCTGATCCGTTTCCGCCGGTGCCGGGAGATGAGCTACCGGTGTAGCCTGGATCCAATGTGCCGAGAGGAGAAGTGAGAGGACTGCC
>DATHJP010000811.1:0-6606 GCA_035489695.1 Terriglobales bacterium | reverse complement strand
ACTCACGGCGGGTGGTGCGCTTCGATCGAATACTGACCGCGCCGCGAACAGAGGGAGCGAGAAGATCGTAATCATTCCCAGCCGGGCCACCCACACTCCATGGCTGGGCGAGGTCTGGGCCGGCACCTGCTTTGGCGAAAGATCCAGCGCCAAAAGTCCCACTCCGATGACCCACGCCATCGAGGCAACCAGCGGCACGTCATAAAGGCTGCCGGAATAATAGGTATGTCTTTCGATTCCCCAATTCGCTACGTAGGAACTGAGTGCGTAAACCAGGCTGGCGCCAAACCAATGCGCGTAAACCGTCCTCCACGAACCTTTGCTTCGGCTCCAAACCACAGCCAAACCGGCGAGGAATACCATCTTCTCCGTCAAATAAAGAACATTGATGGCATGCTCGTAGGTAGCCGCGTTGGTGTGGGCATATTGCCAGGGGATGACGGCAAACAGGTATAAATAGAGCCACCAAATCAGGAGCAATGCGAAGTCAAGTGATCCCAGACGGGCAGTTCGGTCGTCCTGCTCCACGTGCGGTTGGAGTGCGAGGGCTGCCATCATGGGCACGATGTGCAGGAAGAGCACTACGTCACCGACAAATGGGGTGGGAACATCCTGGCGCAGGATGACTTCAAAATATGTCCAAAGAAGTTGGTAGGCGAGCCAGAATGCCACTCCTAGAGTCATCAGCGCCCAGAACAGACGTGTTCGCCCGCGGGTTGCTACGATGTTGGGCAGAAGCGAAAGAGCGCCGGAAAGAAGAAGAATGCACTGGGTGAGGTCGCTCACTACGGTCAGGGTAAACGTCGGCCGCAAGACCAGCGACGCAACCGACTGGGCAAATACCAAACCAGACGCAATCAGAATGTATATTTGCGAACGCTTACTCATGAGCACCCGTGCCGCAATTCTAGACACCAAACTAGACAAAGAAACGTTACTTCCGTAATACTCGGTGACTGCGGTTGCGGAAATTAAGGGAGCGCCCCGGTCCGCTAAAGCGACGGGCAAGTTTCGACTTGCTCTTCGTTCGCGATGCCAATAATATCCGTGCCGACACCAAAGTCCTGCGGTCGCATTCGATTGCCATTCCGAGCCCTTCGACACCGATTCCTGTGGAGACTTCGGGCGCCCTCTGGCCCCGGCGAAATACGCCGTGTGGAACGCTGGCTAGCGACTGCACGTGTCTTTCTGGCCATTTCATTCCTGGTAGCCGTCTGGATGGATCCTGGCGAGATCCGTCATTCCCCGTGGGCTTTTTGGTTATTGGCCTTTTACATCGTCCACGGCGTCGTAATCATGTTGTTGCTGCGGGTCCGGCAGGAATCCACCCCGTCGTTTCGCCTGCTGGTCCACGCCGCGGATGTAATTTGGCCGGCGCTCATTTCTATCTTCACTACCGGCCAGGGCAATCCTTTCTTCCTCTTCTTCGTGTTTGTTCTAGCTGCGGCCGCATACCGCTGGGGGTTATGGGAAACAGTGGGAACGGCTTTGGCTGCGGTCTGCCTGTTGTGGGGCGAGAGCCTAGCCTTTCATCTCGGCTTAATTCAATGGGTAGATGGCGTACTTCTGCGGCACAATCTGCCGTTGCTCCAAGTGGATGTCAGCGACTTCGAACCTAAGCGTCTGTTCATGCGCTCGGCTTACCTGCTAGTGATGGCACTTCTGCTGGGATATTTAGCCGAGCAACAAAAGAAACTGCGTGCGGAAAAAGCGGTGATCGCACGCATTCTCGGCAAGGCCCGGGTGGAGTCTGGCCTGACCGGAACCCTACAGGAAATCGTTGGTGAACTGCTGGTAATGTACGGCGCAACCTATGCCCTGGTGGCATCGCAGGATACCAACAGCCAGCATGTGTACGTCGGCGAAGTCCGTTCCCCGGCCGAAGCGTCGCCTGTTCTCCATTGGCTGGAATCATCTTCCTCTGATCACGAAACATATTTGTATCAATGCCCGGCGGAAACCAGCTATGTCTGCAAGGGAAAGGGTGACTCAGGCGTTGTGGCATTGGATCCAAATGGCGTCAGGCTGCGGAATATATCTACTGCATTGCTGGATGGTCTCTCCAAACAACATCGGTTCCAGTGCGTGATGACGGTCTCCTTTATTTTTGGACGGGAATGGTGGGGGCGCATCTTTCTTCTAGATCCTTCATTGACTGGCGATATCGAAGAGGAACTACGTTTTTTGCAGGAGTTGGTGCGGCAAGTCGGACCCGCAGTCTACAACGTTTACCTGCTGCGGCGTTTGCGATTGCGAGCAGGGGCTGTGGAACGCGCGCGCTTTGCCCGCGAGTTGCATGATGGCGCGGTACAGTCGCTAATCGCGGTGGAGATGCAAGTGGATGTACTGCGCCGTCAATCGGGCAGCCAGTCCGGTTCGGTGACCGACGAACTGGGCCGGATTCAGGGACTGCTTCGCGAAGAAGTCCTCAAGTTGCGGGAATTGATGCAGCAGATGAAATCGCTGGACGTGGACTCCCGCAAACTGCTGCGTTTTTTGGAAGATACTGTGGAAAGGTTCCAGCGTGAAACCGGAATTTCCGCCCGCTTCGTCTCCGAAATGATGGAACTCAATATGCCGCAACCGGTTTGCCGTGAAATTGCGCGCATCGTCCAAGAAGCATTGGTAAACGTGCGCAAGCACAGCGGAGCCCGACAGGTGCTGGTCCGATTCAGTTCCACCGAGGCCAGATGGAATCTAGTCATCGAGGACAACGGTTGTGGCTTCCCGTTCTCTGGCCGTCTTTCTCAGGCCGAATTGGAAGCGTTGGGGAAAGGGCCATTGGTGATCAAGGAACGCATTCGTTTAATTGATGGCGAACTCACGATAGAATCAAACCCTGGCCGGGGATCGCGATTGGAAATCGGTATTCCGCAAAAGCGGGAAGCAGCGTATGGATAACAGAAGGTCGCAGCCCATCCGCATCGTGATCGCAGACGATCATCCCATTTTTCGCGACGGCTTGCGCCGCCTGTTGGAATCCGAAGCCGATCTTAAAGTGATCGGTGAAGCCAGCGATGGCGCCGAAGCAGTTAAGTTGGCACGTCAACTTAAGCCCGATATCCTGCTCTTGGATTTGGCCATGCCTCGCCATCCTGGATTGGAGGCATTGCGCGAATTGAGCTCCGGTTCCGCGAATTCTGTCCGCGTTATTTTGCTAACCGCCGCTGCCGAGAAAAATCAGATTGTCGAGGCATTGCAGCTCGGGGCGCGCGGCATAGTATTGAAAGATTCTGCTACTCAACTCTTATTGAAAAGCATTCATACCGTCATGGCGGGAGAATACTGGGTAGGGCGTGAAAGTGTCTCGAATCTGGTGCAATACCTCAGAACCTTGGTGCAATCTTCCGGGGAAGAGGCACGACAAAAGAAATTTGGACTCACGCCGCGGGAATTAGAAATCGTATCCGCTGTAGTTGCCGGCTATTCCAATAAAGAGATTGCGGAATACTTTAAAATCAGCGAAGACACCGTCAAACACCATCTCAGCAATATCTTTGACAAGCTGGGCGTCTCTACTCGCCTGGAGTTGGCATTGTTTGCGGTCAACCAGTCACTGCCGCTGAAGACGATCGCCTGACCATATGGCACTTTAGTGCTATACGTTTTCCACAGCCGGGCTATTGGCAGAAGCCGATCATCCATCTACCATAGAAACCTAAGAAAAATTTGAGGACGTCCCCGGTGATTTTCGCCGTAGGATAAATGTGTTCTCAGATTCAGCGGGAAGCGCTAATGCGCAAGGAGGGAAGCCCGTGAGAAGTGTTCTACGTCAATTATGGTCGGATGAGCGAGGTCAGGACATTGCCGAATACGCAGTGATGCTGGCCGTCATCTTAGTGATCGTTGTGGGCACGATCCGTTTAATCGGGTCCAATGCCAACACCGTCTTTTCGTCGGTTGGAAGTTCAATCCAGTAACCCTAGGCTGGATTACTCCTAACGTTGACGACGAACGGGTCCAGCCCCCGCAACCGTACTCCTTTTCTGTCCTGATTCCCTGAGCGCTACCCTCTTTTCCCAATGCGTGAGCCAAAAGCTCACGCATTTGTTTTTGGAGGGAGGGAGATTACTTCACCGGCGCGGTGAGAGCCACTTTATCGGGGCCGGCGCTGGAGAGCCGAATCAAATAGGGGAAGAAAGGCGTGACTTCAAAAGGCATTTTTTCCTGAGGAGACAGAATGGCGACTGGTTTCGTCTTCACCAATTCAATGTGATTGCTCCATGGATCTAGCTTAATGCGGCCGCCCAGCGGCAAGGCCGCAATCTGATCGGTTTTTCGAACATCCAGCGTGGGAGCGGAGTTAAGCAACGCCGACATTCGCAAAGACTTGCCATTCGCCAGACTGTTCCCCAGATGGGGACGGATCAGATGTTTGAGTTGCGGAGCACGTTCCTGCAAAGCTTTCAGGAACAATCCAGCATTCGCCAGTTTGTCTTTGTAAGGTGAATTGGTAAGCAATTCCAGCGCCTTCTTATCGGCTGCATCCTCATCACTGGCGCTGCGAGAGAAATCCATCCGCTCAAAAGTTTCCTGGTCAGGGAAGAACATGCGGTCGTTGAATGCCAGCTTTGTATCCAAGCGGTGACCCAACGCGATGTGTCCGAGTTCGTGGGCCATCACCATGGCGAGTGATGCTTCATCAGGCAACACATCAAGCAGACCACGGCTCACAACAATCGTGTGTCCAATGGTGAAGGATTCCAGTGGTGACGTCAGCAGCACTCTGGTGCGAATCTCAGGTTGGATCTCGAGGTTGTTGGTGACTACGAGATTATTCACCACGGTCTGCAGGATCTTGTCCACTTCACCTTCAGGCGCGAGCAGTCCGATCTTCTGCAGGCGCTCGACCGCGTTATCTTCAGCTTGACGCTCCCACAACCGCTCGCTCTCAACCGGAACTGCGTCTTGTGCCGCATCGCTCTGATCATGCACCTGCGGGGTGTCTACCAGAATCTGGGTAAATTCTTCGTTACGGCCAAGATGTTGAAGGTCATAACCCCAAAGACGTGTCTGAGCCTTGAAGCGCAAGCTGCGCGTCATGCGATAGTGCAAATCAGATTCTTCGCTATAAATATAGGCAGGCAGCCAGAGGCCGGGTCGCAGATTCAACCGCCAACTGTCAAAGTGCAAATAATAACTGTAACGTGAAGCGGCGCTATAGGTGCCGTTGAAACGGACAATGTTGTAATCCTGGTCTTCGACCCAAATTCTCCCCATGAAACGACCGGCGCTAGCATGCTCTTTCGGTTGGACATCGATGACCAGGCACCGGACCTCTCCCAGGAATTCTCTTCGGACAAAAGTGAAGTCGTAATACTTGCGCTGGAAGTTGTCGTCCACGATCACCATTTGGGCAAAACCGAGCGGCAGGAATCTCATGGCATACAGGCTGGTCAGTTTGGCAAAGACCCGGCTTTTAAATCCGGGCTGGCCCATGAAAGAACGATCCTCAGTTCCGTTGCTCAGATCGATCCTGCCGAGAAAATACTGATCGCTAACCGGCACCATGCCCAATTCCTTATCGCCCTTAAGGTTTTGGATATAGGTCTCGACCAAAGGGTGAAGATGGTGCATCTGCGCGGTGAAGAAATGCTCACGCTCCACCACCTTGTCGAGGACCTGGTCAAATGATGTGGGCCCGGGCACCGGCACATTTAACTGGTTTGCGGCCGGGTCATGAGTTTGCGGAATCACACCCGTGGAATTGCCATCTTGAGCAAGAGCACACGCGGAAATTAGAATGAATGCGAAATACGATCGAAGAACGATCCTGAGAATCCCCATGAATAACCCCTTCACCAAACCTATTGCATCAAGCTAACTGAAACACGATATGCAGCACCGCGGTTGAATCGGCCGGCTGGCCGTCCCGTAATGCTGGTTTAAAACGGATCTGCTCAGCGGCACGGGTGGCTGCTTCGTCCAACCCGTAGCCGAGACCCCGCACCACCCGCACGATGCGTAGCCGTCCGGAAGATTCGAAAACGACTTCCAGAAGTACCTCTCCCTCGATATGCAATTTTCTAGCCTCGTCGGTGTAGACCGGGGTGGGTTTTGAAACGATTTCCGCAGGCACCAGTTTCGCAACGGGCTCGGCAGCCTTGGTTTTGACTTGAGCCTTGGAAGGCGCTTCGGTGTCCCCGAACCCGCTTTGCCGCACCGACCCGCGCGTGGCATTCACTCTTCCACTGCCGTCTCCGGTGGCCACGCCATTACCAAAACCCGCACTTGCCACTACACCCCGAGCGCCTTGCGCTCCGCCGGTGCCGTTGCCATTACCAGGCCCGGAGGGCAGATCATAAGATCCTAACTGAGCGATGGTTACTGGCCGGCCATTGTTTTCGCGGGCTGGGACGCCGTTGGGGTCGCCGAAGCCTCCGGTCTGCACCTGTTCAGGGGCGCGCGCAATTGTAGGAGGCGCCGAACTGCCCGGGGAAAAGACATTGGTTTTTACCAGTTGCCGTGGAATCACCGGGGCCGCTGGTGGTAAAGGAACTGGCTTGTTTGTGGCCACTTCGATCTTGGGAGGAACCGGTGGATCCTCGGGCCGGACCTTGGGCTTTATCTCCGGAGGAAGCCGAAGAACATCGGGCGATAGGGCTT
>DATHJP010000810.1:0-3706 GCA_035489695.1 Terriglobales bacterium | reverse complement strand
GGTGATGTGTTCCTACAAGTTGAATCGGGTGATTGGCGAATATCTGTCAAAGAATGCCAAGGGTCAGAAAGGGATACTGAAATCTGCATTTGAAAAAGGGGTGCCGGTTTTTGTCCCGGCTTTTACGGACTCGGAGCTGGGGCTGGACGTCGCGCTCTCGAACCGCATGCGGGAGAGCGCGGGTAGACACAAGTTGCGCTTTGATCCTTTTGAGGATTTGGAGCACTTTGCTTCTACTTTGTTGCGGCAAAAACGTTTGGGGATTTTCACCATTGGCGGAGGAGTGCCGCGCAACTGGTCACAGCAGTTTGGGCCATTCATCGAACTACGGCACCGGCGCATGGGAGAGAACGTGCCTTTGAAGCGTTATCACTACGGCGTGCGGATCTGTCCGGAGCCAGTGTATTGGGGCGGATTGTCGGGAAGCCCGTACAGTGAGGCGATTTCATGGGGCAAATTTGTGCCTCCAGCCGAGGGCGGAAGATTTGGAGAAGTATTTGTGGATGCCACTGTGGGGTTGCCGCTCATTGTGACGGCGGTGCTGGAGCGGCTGGATAAGGATAAGGGCGCGGAAACCAAGACCAAGAAAGAAAAGGCGCACGCCCGGAAGTGATTCGGGCCAGTTCGGCGGGGATCCCTTCCAGGTTGCCGGCGTTACCCTAATCGAAGATGAAGATTGCGGAGGCGATGACTGTCGTCCACAGGCCTCGCTTGTCGCCGACCGCGGATTGGGTCACGTTGGCAGTCCGCACAATCTTGTTGGAGATGCGGTAGATTTCTTTTTTCTCATCCCAGGAACGATCGGGATCGAACTCCACGTTCAGCGTGGTGGCCAGCATCTCGGCTGCGAGTTCTTCAGCATAATCCCCGGCAGCATCTTCCGTTTCGCCAAACGAGTGATGTTCGCTCAAATAGCCATAGGTATTACGATCGGCCGGGATGGCTACGCCTATGCTTGCAGCGAGCAAGCGGTGCGGTTCGTGAGTGGAGTTTTCCGCCACAACGGCGAAGACGACTTCACCGGGGTTTAGGAACTTCAATCCCTGGGAGCGCGCAATCAGCTTGCATTGCGGCGGGAAGATGGATGAGACGCGAACCAGATTTTGCGCAGCGATGCCGGCGTCACGTAGCGCCAGCTCAAAGGATGTAAGACGTTCCCGGTGTTTGCCGACCCCCTTAGTGAAAAAGATTCGCTTGGGGACCATGTCCTTGCCCAATTCGTTTGTCCTCCGCTGGCGCTGGTGAGTGAATGAGGGACAAATCTAACATAGCGAATCGTCAACACAATATGAAAATTGAAAAAAAGTGGTCAGGGGCTATTGGGCAGTGCCAGTGCGAGCTCAAGGGTTTGACGATTGGCCCACTTTCATTGGCCAGTGACTCCGCGTTCTAGCGGCGCCCCCACTACTGGCTTGAAGCAACCGAACTGACGTCGATGGTTTCTCCGTTCAGTTTCCCAGTGACGGTGGCTTGCTCACCGGCCAACTTGTTGAGTGAATCGAGAGCAGACTTGTTTTTGGTCTCGAGGGTATAAACCTTGTCGCCGACCACCAGGGCGTATTTGGAGCCCTTACCAATGCAGGCCCGGGTGCATTCGGCTGCGTTGCCGGCCATCATGTGTTTAGCGCCACACATCGCATCGCTGACTTGGCCCGTGAAAGTATCGGCTTTCCCCGCGGCAAAGGCGGACGAAAGCGACAAAATGCCGGTCAAAATCAACGCTGCCAAGGAAATCCCAAACTTCTGTAGACCAGATCTCATGAGTCCATTTCTCCTTGCGGGATGACTACTGCGTACATTGTTAGATGCAATTCATTCTGGTTTGGGATCGAAGCGGAGGGTTACATCCATGGTCTTGTCCTTTTCATTCAGCGAATTGTGAACGCTGATTTTCCAGGACACCAGAGGTATCACACGATTCGTGTCACTTAGAAATTCCTGGGGATAACTGGCGTCATAAACGTCACCGCCGCGCAACTTCCAACGTACCACCAGCCGGGCGGTGGTGCGGGCATCGAGGCCCTGAATTTCCAATTCTCCCATATGGTACACGTCGCCTTCTTCGACTTGCAGTTGGTAGGCTACTGTGGATTGGGCATCGTCCATTTGAGGAATTGGGCGAATATGGGTCGCCACGTAGCCACGAGTGCCGTACAGTTTCAGCACGCCCTCCAGATCGTTGCCAAGCTGAATCGGGTGTGCATATTGCCCGGTCTGCACGTGGATAAAAGGTTGCAATTTCTCTGCAGGAAACACAGTGTTGCCGGACCATTGGATTTGGGTCAATTTGTACTCGCGACCGGAATTGACAGGGAATTCGACGTCGACGCTGGTTTCCTGTGGATTTTCCTGAGCTACTTTCGCTTGAGTATCCCCGAAAGCGGCTTTGAGATAGCCGCGCTCTAGATATATGGGTAGAAGATTCTTCTCCGCTTGAATCTGAAGCATGGAGCGCAAGTACTCCTGACCTGGAAGATCCTTGGCCGCGGCCTGAAGTAAGGGCAACTCCGTCGGCGCGGCTCCGGTAAACGCAACATTGCGGATACGAAGGGTAGGCCCGGTGATCTTGAAAACGAACGCGTCGATGGGCCCGTCCTGGTGGGCGGCGCGCATGTAGTCTGCCCGACCCTGGAGCTTTCGCTCGAGCAACAACGCCTGCAACGCGTCGGAGACCTGGTCGATCAGACTGCCAGCCACCGGGAGCTGACCCTGAAATAGGGGGACAATGCTGTGGAGCTTTTCCACGAGTTCCTGATCGGAGAACCAGACGAAATTATCGAAGCGGACAGGGATGAACTGGCTGCTGTCCGCTACCTGGAGGTCCAGTTTGGTTCCTTGCGCGGAATATTGATAAGTGTAGGCAACGTCGCTGAATGCGCCGGTTTCTCCCAATTGCTGGCTGGCTCGTTTGAAATCTGCTTCGCTGACGGTTTGTCCCGGCTGGAGCCCGGTGGCGGCAATAATTTCGGCCGGTGTGTAGCGTTTGGTGCCGGTCACGTTAATGGAAATCAGCTTGAAAGTGGATGGCGGCTTGCGAGTGGTTTGGGCGGGTAGAGACGAGGCGAGTAACACCGACGTGAATAAAAATTTGTAAAGATTCACTCCGCAGATTCTATCGCATCTCCCGGGGGCTAAAGCCCGCGTCATTCTTAGCGAGCGTACGCGGCCCTGAAGGGCCGCTCTTCCACGTTACTGCGGACAGTTGTGCAGTGTTGGTAAAGGACAACATCTGGCCCACCTCCAGCGAGAGCAGGAGGGACGGGAAGCAGCTCGACGAGCCTCAGCTTGAAAACGCGACTAGCGCTTGGCGGGGGCTACCGCGTCGACTGTCTTGATCTTTACGGTGGTATCGATGAAAGCCAGAGCAGCGCGGCTGAGGGCTTTGTCTTTACGGAAGACGAGGGCGAGGTCGCGGCGAACCTGGGCGTCCGACATTGGGATGGCGACCAGAACGTTGGCACGGACGTCTTCCTGGACATTGGAGCGGGCGATAAAGCCGACTCCAACATCCGCCGCAACGAAGCGCTTCAGCAATTCGCTGGAATCAAGTTCCATGGCATAGCGTGGTTTGAGCTTATGTTCGTAGAAAAGATCCTCCAGCGCGTCGCGGGTGTGTCCTGCCTTGGGGACGACGAGGGGGAAGCGCGCGGCATCGGCGATGGTTGCAGTTTTCAGTTTTGCCAGCGGATGCTGCGGCGGCACGATG
>DATHJP010000809.1:0-13612 GCA_035489695.1 Terriglobales bacterium | reverse complement strand
GGGCAAAGCCGAGGCGGTCTGGGTGAGCGCAACATACATCGGCCCCGCATTGAGCGAAACCATGAGCCAGGCAGCACCTGTGCTCTGCATGAACGCGCCGACGTCAGAAACCATGTCCGCAATCAACAGGTTCCGAAAGGTCGGCGTCCGCAAGGGGTGCCAAAGACTCGAAATTTGTGGTGATCCAGGCATCCAACAATCCGAATAGCTGGTTGGTGAATCTAATACACCATGCGACGAAGAAGCTTAATCGGTTTCATTGCAATTGTTCAGTTTGTTCTTTTTTTGACGCATTATCTCCTTTACGAGACTTGGACATTTTCACCCGCAGGCGGCAATACTGATGGGCCTCTGTGGATCAAACTCGTTCTGGGCTTTTTGTCGGTGAGCTTTATTTCTGCTTCGCTGCTTGCCTTTCGCTATACAAATGCTGCCCTGCGCGCGTTTTATAGGGCTGCTGCGGTCTGGCTGGGTCTGCTGAGTTTCCTTTTTGTCGCGGCGGTCTCCTCCTGGATTATTTTCGGAGTTGCGCAGCTGGCTGGCTTGGACGTGAATTTTCATCGGATGGTGGAATTGCTATTCGGTGTTGCAGTAGTGGCCGGATTCTATGGGGTTTTCAACGCCAGCTGGACGCGAATCACGCGCACCACGGTGCGGCTGGCGAACTTGCCGGCAGCGTGGCGCGGGCGAAGAGCGGCGCTGATCAGCGATGTGCACCTGGGGCATGTGCGAAACCGCAGTTTTCTTCGGCGCATGGTGGCAAAGATTTTGCGGGAAGAGCCGGACGCGATTTTTATTGCTGGAGATTTGTATGACGGCACCGCCATCGACGCGGGACGAGCTGCGGAGCCATTGAGCCAGCTAACCGCGCCACACGGTGTGTATTTTGTGGCGGGAAATCACGAGCAATTTGGAGACGACAGCAAATATCTGAATGCCATTACGGCGGCCGGGGTGCGCGTGCTCAGCAATGAGAAGGTAGAAGTGGACGGTTTGCAGATTATTGGCGTGCCCTACCGTAACGCGACGCAGCACGGGCATCTGGCCTCGGTGCTGGACGGCGTCCGCCTGGATCGCGACCGCGCGAGCATTCTATTGACCCATGCACCCGACTATCCGGAAATCGCGGAGGCTGCTGGCGTTTCACTCCAGCTATCCGGACACACTCACGTTGGGCAGTTTATCCCCTGGAGCTGGATGGCGCGTCGCATTTACCGGCAGTTTGTGTATGGATTAAGCCGGATTGGGAAGATGCAGGTTTTCACTTCAAGCGGAGCAGGAACGTGGGGACCGCCACTGCGGCTGGGATCGAATCCCGAGATTGTGGTGCTTGAGTTCGAGTAGGTTTATCGTCAAGGGTGCCCCGTTCATGCTTCGCTGGGGCGGGGGTTTCTCCGGGTGACCGCTCGGTCGCAAAAGCTCTCCCTGAAAGTAATCGAAAGGATTCCAGCTCCCTCCTTGTCGTTGTAGTCCAGTGCAATTCTATCAAAGTCAAAATCCCCGCCCAAGCAAAGCTTGGACGGGGCACCCTTTGGAGTTAGGATGGACAGCATTTTCGGAGGACGCTGATGGGCTTCGAACTTGACTCCAGCCGGCGCGGATTTATGAAAATGCTGGCCGCCTCACCACTGTTGACCCAACTTGCCGTTCGGGAGATGTATGAAAAATCCGCAACCGCGATCGGCTTCGACCCTCGGGAGAATGTGTATAGCCGTCTGGGAGTCAAGACGGTCATCAATTGCCGTGGAACATGGACGTACCTGAGTGGATCGCTGCAATTTCCAGAAGTCCGCGCCGCTCAAGCGGAAGCAGCCCAGTATTTTGTCAATATGCTCGAGCTGCAACGTGCGGTAGGCCGCAGGCTGGCTGAACTGACGGGCGCCGAATCCGGAATGATCACGTCTGGAGCCGCAGGGGCGATGGCCGCCTCAACCGCCGCGTGCATGGCGGGCAGCGATCCCCAAAAGATATGGCAACTCCCCGACACAGCCGGGATGAAGCACGAAGTTATCATGGTCGGAGGGCGCAGTGCATTTGACAACGCTATCCGACTGACGGGCGCAAAGCTGATTCTGGTGGAGTTTCCAGAAGAAATTGCGAACGCCGTCAACAGTAACACCGCCATGATTTACACCACGGACCTCGGCGACAAACTCGTGCGCGAAGTAGCAATCGCCAAGGACCACAACGTGCCGATGCTGCTGGATGATGCTGCCGGGATTCCGCCAGCCGACAATCTAAAACTGTATGCCAGGATGAAGATTGACCTCTACACGTTTTCTGGAGGCAAAGGCCTGCAGGGGCCACAGTGCAGCGGCGTGCTACTAGGACGGAGGGACTTGATTGAGGCAGCGCTGCGCAACTCCAGTCCTTGGGAGGGCGCGGTTTGCCGCCCTATGAAAGTTGGAAAGGAAGAAGTGATCGGGTGCCTGACGGCAGTAGAGACTTGGCTGAAAATCGATTCAAAGAGACTCTACGACGAATGGAACGCGCGTGTGACTCGCATTGCGAGACTAGTGGAAACAGTTCCCGGCGTGAAAACAGAAATCTATATTCCTGATGGCGGGAATCGATATCCGACGCTTAAGATTTCGTGGGATCAGGACGCATGGGCCTTCAGCGTCGACGACTGCGTTCAGAGATTAAGGCAAGGCGATCCAGTTATCGAAGTGCTTGGTGCCGACAATCCCAGCCTGGTACCTGCGGTGCGCGAAGGGATACAGAAACCCGACAAAAAGGAGCGCAAAGGATCGAGCCATCTCGAGCTGGTTTCGATGACCATCCAGCCCGGAGAAGAAATGATTGTGGGGCAAAGGCTACGAACAATTCTAGGCGCGGCACGCAAGGGCAACGCAGCATGAAGACACTGTTCCTGCTGGTTGCGTCGCTGCTTTCCATCGACACTGGAGTACACGCCCAGTTGCGAGAAGTCGTGCCGCAGCAGATGCCGGCTGCCGCTGATGGCTTCGGTTCCCCCGGACTCGACGCCGGAGATTATGTGTATGTTTCCGGGCAGGGACCTCGTCGCCAGGACGGTAACGTGCCAACGAACTTTGCGGATCAGGTTCGCCAGTCTCTCCAGAATTTGAGAAGCGTGATCGAAGCAGCGGGCCTGACGATGGATCATGTGGTTTATGTCCAGGTTTATCTTGAAGACATGCATCATTACGGAGAACTGAACAAGGTTTTCGCGGACTACTTTGCGAAGAATCCTCCTGCGCGTGCGGTTTTGGGTGTTTCCCGGCTTCCTGTATCTCCTGTGCAGATTAACGCGGTGGCTGTTCGCGATCTTGCGGGAAGACGGCCCGTGAATCCGCCGAACTTCAAGCCCGACAAGGCGTACTCTCCTGGAATGCTGACACATGACCGGTTATTTGTTTCCACCATGCTGGGCAGCGACCCCTCGAGTGGAAAAGTGCCGGAGGATCCCGCTGCACAAGTTGATGTTGCGCTCGACGGCCTGAAGTCAGTCGTGGAAGCTGCAGGACTTAAACTGAGCAACATGGTGTTTGTGAACCCTTATCTGACGCGGGAAGTGCCGATGCAAGTTATGAATGAGCGTTACGCACGGCGCTTCGAATTCGGGAATACGCCGGCGCGCGCAACCATTGAAGTGTCGAGCCTGCCCGAAGGCGTACATATCGCGTACACCGGAGTCGCGGTGCGCGATCTGAGCCAGCGCCGAGCTGTACGTCCGAAGAACATGCCGCCAAGTCCAACTGCCAGCCCGTGCGTCTTCGCCGGCAACACATTGTATTGTTCGGCGAAGAGCGGATTCATCCCCGGACCGAACGGCGGCATATACGCGTCGACGACTTCGCAGCAGGTTCGGCAGACGATGCGAAATCTCCTCGACAACCTGGAAGAGGCGGACATGAAATTCGATCAGGTTATCTCAACCACGGTTTATCTGGATGATTTATCGGAGTTGCCGGAGTTTGAAAAAGTTTACAAACAGTATTTCAAGGGAATCCCGCCGGCACAGACGACGGTTCAGCAGGTCGAGTCCGTCGAACGAAAGTCCGATGAAGAAGGTGAGTACCCGACGCTGGAGCAAGTCTCCCTCATTGCGGTGCGCAAATGATTCGCACCAGATTCCTGTCGCTGATACTGCTGACGCCTGTCTTTGCCGTTGCAGCGGAACGCGTCTGCGAAGTTGCGTCCCCAATGGCCTCTTTCTCCATCCCTCACGTGGCGCAGGCGCTGGAACTGAATACGGATCCAAACTCGGCAACCTGGTCGCACGCGTCGTCTGCCTGGATCGAGAAAGATTGTACGCACGAGCTCGATTATCCCAAGCTTAAAACTGAGGTGCGTGGGTTTTGGACCGGCTCCGATCTCTATCTGCTATTCATCTGCCCCTACCACGAATTGAATCTCTGGCTTCCCGCGGATAACGGAAAAGACCGCCTCAAACTCTGGGATCGCGACGTGGTTGAGTTCTTTCTGGGGGACGATTGGACAGACATCAAGCACTATCGCGAGTTCGAGATCGCGCCCACCGGCGATTGGGTCGATCTGGCCATAGACCTGAATAAGGAGAGCTATGACGCGAAGTGGAATTCCGGATGGCAGCGTCAGGGACGAATCGATGAAAAGAACCACGTTTGGTACGCGGCGGCGCGCGTCCCGTTGAAGTCCGTCAGCGAGGAACCGGTGAAAACCGGAACCAAATGGCGAGCCAATCTGTATCGCATCGATGGGCTCGGCGCGGACCCGCAGCGTCACTTTATGTGCTGGCAGCCTACGTGTGTCTTAAACCGCGATCCCAACCACGTGCCTGAGCACTTTGGAACATTGATCTTCACTGAGTAGAGGATACGTGCTTCCATTTGCAACTTATAGAACCGCTTCATCCACGATTGCGCGGACACCGGAAATATTTTTTACTAGAGCGTCAGGAATATTGTGCCGCCGCTTAAGATATTCCGGACTGTTGTAGGAGACCCATACTTTCCCCTCGCCGTCTTCCCAAACTAATGCCTTGAGAGGTAGATCAATGGCCAGGGTTGGAGAAGCAATCATCAGAGGCGTGCCCGCTTTGGGGTTGCCGAAGATAAGCAGCTGAGTAGGCCGCATCTTCAAACCTGCCTTAGCGGCGTCGCCAGCATGATCAATGCGTGCCAATATGGCGAGGCCGCGTTCCAGAACAATTGCTTCCAATCGCTTGAATGCTTCCGGTACGGGGTAGGGACTGCTGACGTGAACCATTCCTTCGTTCGATCGCTCCATGTTCCTTAGATGTGGACTCTCACCGCATGGGTACTGGGAAAATGTGCCCATGATTACTTTGTGGATGTGACGAGTTTGTTGCCGGAGAAGTCCACGATGCCAACGAAAGTCAAGGGTAAGTCTGAATGCCTCAGGCTTTGCTAAACTGGTCGCCCAACGGCACCTGTGATAAGTGCGAGCGGTGAGAGACCTGAATGTATCCGAGGCCGTTTCATTACCACCGAGCGAAGTCGCTGAAGGAAGCGGCGACCATGCTCGCGCAAATTGGCGACGAGGCCAAGCTGCTGGCCGGTGGGCAAAGCCTCATCCCGCTCATGAAACTGCGCTTTGCTAATCCGGCGCACCTCGTCGACCTGAATTTTATTTCTGGGATTTCCTACATCAAGGAAGAAGGCGGCGCGTTACGATTCGGTGCTTTAACTCGTCATGCAGAAATCGAAAAGTCCGGATTAGCAGCCAAGGTTCCGATTATTCATGATTGTGCCGCGGGCATTGCCGACGTACAGGTACGCAATCGGGGCACAATTGGCGGCTCCATCGCAGAAGCCGATCCCAGCGGCGACTGGGCCACGGTTTTGCTGACCCAGGCTGCCGAAGTTCGCTGCCTCTCACCTAAGGGTGACCGCGTGGTCCCGCTGAGTCAATTCATCACCGATGCCTATACGACAGTGCTTGCGCATGGCGAGCTGATAAGCGAAATCACAGTAATGATTCCTCCGAAAGGGACCGGCGCTGCGTACCTTGCCTTCAAACGTGCCGCTCCCGTTTATCCGACAGCGAGTGCTGCGGTCAGCGTTGCCATGGACGGCGATGTCTGCAAAGAGGCCGCCATTGCACTCGGCTGCGTGGGCCTTACTGCCATCAAGGCGACCGCTGCCGAAGCGGCACTTCGCGGGCAGCGGCTTACCGATAAATCCATTGCCGCCGCGGCAGAAGCCGCCCGGGCTGCTGCTGATCCGCAGTCGGACATGCGTGGTTCGGCAGGATACAAGCGAGCGCTGGTGGTGGCGCTGGTAAAGCGTGCAATCCAGATTGCAGCCCGACGGGCCCGGGGTGAACAAGTTGAGGTCAGCCACATCTATGCCTGAGACCATCTATGACTAAGACCATCGAGAACATCCCGATCAAGTTGAACGTGAACGGGAAGACGTACGTCAGAAACATCGAGCCGCGCATGCTGTTGGTAGAATTTTTGCGCGAGGAGTTGGATCTCACGGGCACTCACGTTGGTTGCGACACAACTTATTGCGGAGCGTGTACGGTGCTGATGAATGGTGCAGCGGTGAAATCATGCACAATGTTTGCCGTTCAGGCCGATGGGGCAGAGATCCTCACTGTCGAAGGCTTGGAGAAAGATGGGCAACTGCACCCTATTCAGAAAGCCTTCGGCGATGCCTATGGCCTGCAGTGCGGCTATTGCACGCCGGGCTTGTTGATCTCTACTTACGAACTGCTCTCACATAACAAGCAGCCGAGCGACCAAGAAATGCGCAAGGCGATCGCGGGAAATACTTGCCGCTGCACCGGTTATCAAAACATTTTCAAGGCGATTCAATTGGCAGCCCAGAACAGGACAGGGACATAGGTCATGGCCACCAAACCTGGCGGCGAAGAGGGAAAGTGGGTGGGCAAGGCGCTGCCCCGAAAGGAAGAAAATCGCCTCCTCCGCGGCCGTGGAAGGTTTGCCGATGATATCAAGCTGCGCGATATGGTCTACTTGCGCTTCGTTCGATCGCCATACGCTCACGCCCGCATCATCAGCGTCGACACTTCGGCCGCGGAGGCACTGCCCGGAGTGATCTGCACGCTGACTGGAAAAGAAATTGTTCCGCAGACACAGCCCTTCATCGAAATCGGGCCTGACTCGAAAGTCCGGGACTATCCGTTCGCCGTCTCCAAAGTTCGCTATCAGGGCGAACCGGTGGCCGCTGTGGTTGCCGAATCAGCGAGCATTGCAGACGATGCCGCTGAACTTGTCCAAGTCGAATATGAAGCGCTGGATCCCGTGCTGGATGCCGAACAGGCGCTACAAGACAAAAGCATTCTGCATGAGGAAGCCGGCACTAATAAGATCTGGAATGGCGTCTTCGAATACGGCGAGGTAGAGAAAGCTTTTCAGGATGCGGCCTCCGTCGTCCGCATTGACCGGCTGCATTTTCATCGCTTCTCCAGCACGCCGCTGGAGAACAACGTTGTTATCGGCGAGTGGAATCAGAAAGACGATCACATTTACTACTCCTGCAATAATTCCTTTCCTTCGTTTGCCATACAGTTTCTGTCCGCACATCTCAACGTGCACATCGACCGAATTCGGGTGCAGACTTCCGACATCGGTGGAAGCTTTGGCATCAAGATCACAAATTATCCGCAGATGGCGGTGGTTGCGTTAGCTTCAAAGAAAGCTGGCGGCAGGCCGGTTAAGTGGGTGGAGACACGCTCTGAACACATGACCTCCAGCGCGCACGGCAATGAGCGCACCTTTCGTGACACGCGAGTCGCGCTGGATAAGAATGGCGTGATCACTGCCATTGCCTCCCGGCACATTGATGACTGTGGCGCTTATCCTCGTTACGAGCCTCTCGGTTGCGTGATCTGGTCGCAAGTTTTCCCTGGAGTGTATCGCTTCAAAAACGCGCGCATTGATTTCACTCAGACCGTAACCAATAAGTGCCCGGTCGGACCGAATCGCGGCTATTCCCGTATGCAGCATTTGTGGTTCCTGGAGCGGGTGATGGATATTTGCGCGCACCAACTCGGCATTCCCGCCGACGAAATGCGCATGCGCAATTACATCCGCCCTGAGGAATTTCCTTACACCACGCCGAATGGCTGCGTTTACGACTCAGGGAATTATCCTAAGATGCTCGAGGTTGCCAAGCAGCTCATCGGTTGGGAAGAGTGGAAGAAAAAGCAGGCTGAAGCCCGAAAGCAAGGCCGACTGATGGGCATGGGCATTGGCACGACGCTTGATTCTGGCACCAACAATTTTGGACAATCGCAGATCGTAAATCCCGGTGCGCCGTTCTCCGGCAATTCGCAAGGCGCCAACTGCAAGCTAGACATCTACGGCGAGGTTGTAGTCGCGGTTGGTTCCTGTCCGCAGGGACAGGGACATGAGACGACGGCGGCTCAGGTCGTCGCCGACGTATTAAATATCTCGCCAGATCTGATTACGGTGCGTACTGGCTTCGATACCGAGCGCAATGTCCACACCGGATTTTCCGGAACTTATGCCAGCCAATTCGCGGTCTCTGGCCTGTCAGCGGTTCACGGCGCGGCGCAGAAACTTAAGGCCGAGATGCGGCGCCTGGCCGCCTTTGTGCTTGAAACTGGGGAAGACGATATTGAGTTCGGCATGGGCGCGCAGGGCCCCGAACTTCGGGCCAAGAAAACAGGGAAGTCGATCAACTATTGGGGGCTGGCCAACATTGTCAATGTCAACAGTGCCGTACTTCCTGCTGAAATGTATGACATTACGCTGAACTGCCGCTATATCTGGCGTGCGCCGTTCAAGGTTCCGGATAAACAAAGGAAGTATGGCAACCTGACGCTCACATATGCGTCGCAACTGCATATCGCCGTGGTGGAAGTGGACCGCGAAACTTTTATTCCCGCAATTCTCGATTATGTTGCGGTAGACGACTGCGGCACGGTGATCAATCCAGCCATTGTTGAAGGACAAGTGTACGGAGCGACCGCGCATGGAATTGGCGCAGCCCTGCTGGAGAACTGCGCGTACGATGCCGTCGGGAACATGCTGACCAGTACTTTCAGCGACTACACACCCATCACCTCCCTCAACATGCCAAAAATCAAATACGGCCATATTCAAACTCCCTCGCCACACAGCTACAGCGGCGCAAAAGGGATGGGAGAAGGGGGCGCCGCTCCAATCCACACAATTTCAGCCGCCTTGCAGGATGCGCTGTTTTCAAATGGCATCATCATTGAGGACTCATTCAATAATGCAGATAGTTTGTTCCGGGCCTTGGCGGAAAAGGAAATTTGCCAGGCTGAGAAATTAGTGAAGGTGGAGCGGCGAGCATCGTAACTGCCATTCACCTGGTGAGGCCTTCTTGGCCAAACGTCAAAGATGAAACGGGTTTGCATTATCGGTTGCGGCGCCATCGGCGGCTTGTATGCCGCGCATCTCGCGCGTGTGGCTGAAGTATGGGCCTTGGTCAGGCGTGCCGACCATGCTCGTGCCTTGAATCGCGATGGACTGCGCGTTTCCGGCAAACACAACTTTTCCGTGTCGCTAAGAGCGACGACGAGTGCGAAGGAGCTACCCGACTTCGACCTTGGTATCGTCGCGACTAAGGCAACGCAGGTAGAAGAAGCCATCGCCGAAGCAGGTAGACATTTCGATGGCGGGGCTGTTATCTCCGCGCAAAACGGCCTGGGCAGCGAAGAAATTATTGCCGAGCACACGCGGGGCCTGGTGATTCGAGGCACGACGTTTATGAGCGGCACCCGTCACAGCGATATACATGTGCAATACGAATTGGATACTGCCACCTGGCTGGGGCCGTACGAACCTCGCAACACCCCGATTCCCGTGGTCAGAGAAGCTGCTGAATTGATAATTTCAGGAGGATTAAAAGCGCAAGCTCTTGAAGATGCGCGGCCCGCCCAGTGGTCCAAGCTCATTTTTAATTCGTCGGTTAATGGTGTGTCGGCGCTTACCGGTTTGCCGCACTCGCCACATTTCGCGGCCGAGAAGAACTTGTCCGATCTCGGACATTTGCTTCATGAACTGATCGAAGAGGGAAAAAAGGTGGCAACGGCCGCGGGAATCAAGCTTCATGAAGATCCTTGGGAGATGAACAAAATCGGCGCTATGACCAACCATCCGCCATCGATGTTGTACGACATCCGTCACCAACTCCCGACTGAAGTGGATTTCTTGAGTGGCGCGATCGCCCGTGAAGCGCAGCGTGTAGGCGTTCCGGCTCCGTTGCACACTGCGGTCTATCGGTTGATCAAGGGAAAGGAAGCTGCGTGGAACTTCAAAAATGAGAATCAGCCGGTTGGTGCACGAGACTAGAAATATTGTTCGAGACTTCTCGTTAATGAAAAGAAATTATGTCCTGGCCGATTGACCAGACAAAACTCGACCGCGTCCGCGCCCTAATGAAGGATCAGGACCTTACCGCGCTGGTCGTTCGCGCCCCAGATAATGTTCTCTATCTGACTAATTACTGGTGCATGAAGGGATACGATGCGGTCGTCTTCCCACGCGAGGGCGATCCCACTCTTATAGCTCTAGAACCGCAGCTTGCCGATGCTCAGCGCAACTCCTGGACGCGCGATATCCGGGTGTTCAAAGGTTATGACGAGCGCGATCCGCGTCCGCCGCAATATCGTGCCCTCGATCTCGCTCTCGAAGTGCTCAAACAGCGCGGTCTCACGGACAAGATCGGCGTGGAGCTCAACATGGGAACGCAGAGTGCCGATCGTATGGTTGGCGAGCCAACCACACCCACTCAGAATTTCTTTGACGCCTTCCGAAAGGTTTCTGGCCACGTGGTTGACAGTACCCCACTGCTGAACGAAGCTCGCTCCATCAAGACCACCCAGGAAATCGCGCGCATGCGGATCGCCAACGAGCTGGCGACCCTGGCAATGGAGCACACACGCGATCACATGCGGCCAGGAATGAAAGAAAGCGAAGTGGGCGGCATGTACGAAGGTTTCGTTCATGGTCTAGGCGTGGGTTATCAGGGAAAGGTCGAAATGGCGCGGGCCTTCACTTTGGTGTGGTCGGGAAAAGGTATTGCGACGTTCACTGCGACTGGCGACCGTCCGATTCAAAAGAACGAGCCGACGCTTTTTGAAATCTGGGTTTGCGCGGATGGCTACTGGACTGATCTAACAAAGAATGCTTGTCCCGGCGAGCTTACGCCCGAATATCACAAGCTGCTCGATCTATTGCTGAAAGTTTTCAGCGAGGGAATCAAGCACGCGCGCGACGGCGCCAGCTTTCCTGATCTCGACCGCCTGATCCGTGCGCGTATCGCCGAAGGTGGTTATCCTGGGCAACCTTCACATCCCATTTGTCATGGTGTGGGGGCGCGGGCGCACGAACCTCCGTATGCGCACCAGGCGGGTATGGGAACGATTCTCAAAGGCATGGTGCTCGCCATTGAACCCGGCATTTACTGGCCAGGCGGCGGAGGGTTGCGATTAGAAGATAATTTTCTGATTACCGACAAAGGGAACGAAAAACTGTGCGCCTATCCCGACGACTTTCGATTGGCCCGGACGTAATTACTCACGAGGTCTTATCTTGAAAGCAGCCCGTAAAACAACCACTAGCCGGATTTCTGCAGTGGCGGAAAAGATTTTTGCTGAGATCGATGAGCAATCGCTCGTGTCCATGTGCTGCGACGTCATCAATAGTCCCAGCCCGACCGGACATGAGGGCGCGATGGCTGATTACATGCGCTCACTCTGGGAAAGCATGGGTCTGCAAGTTACGTGGCAGGAAGTCGAAGAAGGACGTGCGAACGTGATCGCGCGCTGGGAAGGCGGCGGCAACGGTCAATCCTTGATGTTCAACGGCCACATGGATACCTCGAACTCCGGCGAGGAGGAATTTCTCACCGGTATTGGATACAAACCGAACGCCGTGATCAGGGACGGCATGATCTACGGCCTGGGAATTTACAACATGAAAGGCGCGCTGGTCTGCTACACGCACGCGTTGGGTGCACTGCAGAAGGCAGGCGTGAAACTAGATGGTGACATCATTCTGGCGGCCGTCGTTGGCGAAATTGAAAAAACGCAATGGAAGGAATTTCGCGGCCGCGAATACCGTGGGTACGGCGTGGGGACGCACTATCTGGTGAACCATGGCGTGTTGCCGGACATGTGCATCCTTGGCGAACCGACTGATATGCAGGTGATCCTCGAGCATTATGGATCGCTTTGGGTCCGCATTTCGGCCAGCGGCATGTACGTCCACACCGCTTTCGCTGAAGGGCGTTCCGAGAATAATTCTATTCGACGTCTTTACGATGTTCTGGACGACGTACTGAAGTGGATTCCCGGCTGGGAGGATCGCACTGCTTATAGCGGGCACAAAGGTATCGCGAACCTGGGCTGCATTCGCGGAGGCCATCCCTGGCGCGTCAGTCGTACTCCCGAAAAAGCTGAGCTGTTCCTGGATTTGCGAGTGCCACCGAACATGGCGATGCAAGCGGCTCGGCGCGAAGCCAGAAAACTGTTTCTTGAACTAAAAAAACGCTATCCAGATTACGGACTGGAATTCGAAACGTACGTTTCCGTCCCCGGAGCGACGATCAGCGCCGATCACCCGATGGTGCAGGCAATCGAAAAAAATCACCAGCAAGTTATGGGACAGCCACCCAAGCGTGATGTCGTGCTTTGGTGTTCGGACGCTTCAGTGATGACGCGCTACGGGATCGAGACCGTGAATTACGGGCCATCCAGTGGTCCGCGGGATGCCGAAGGAGAAAAAATCAGTATCAAAACATTGATGGATATCACGAAAATCTACGCCCTGACTGCCGCGGAGCTGTGCGGCGCACATTAGGGGAAGGGAATCAGTCGTTGTTAGCAGCTAAATCCAAGAGTTAGGGCTTTAGAGGTTCCAGTTGCCGAGTCAAACGGAAATTGATCGCCGATACAAGAACATTCGTTCTCGCATGGCGAGCGCTGGATTAGACGTCCTGATTATCTGCGGCAACCAGTATGCCGGCTTCGAGGGTGCGGTTTTCTACGCGTCGGGATTCGAGATCGTGCACCGCTATGTCTATGTTCTGCTGCCGTTGGAAGGTGAGCCCACGCTCGTTTTTCCACGGGAGGCCCGTTGGATCGGCGACAAAGCCAAGCCTTGGGTTAAGGATCAGGCGTGGCCGGATGTCCCCGGCCGATGGATACGCGACCGCGCCAAGCAGCGTAGATGGAAACGCGTCGGCGTATACGGCATGAACTTCATCATGGCCGTACGTGATTACCGCGAACTGGTTCAGGCGTCGCTGGAACTCGTGCCGTTCGATTTTGAGTTCGACATGGCGCGCGCGGTTAAGAGTGAAGAAGAACTGGTCGAAGTCCGCGACGCAATGGACATCATCGTGGAAGGTTTTTGGGCGCTGGTGGATGCGTACGAGCCAGGCAAGACGGAAGCAGAAATCATGGCCCCCGCGGTCGAACGATTTTTTGCTCGCGGGGCCGGCCCGCGCATGATGAACATAGTGCTCTCCGGCGCACACGGGCAGGCCGAGGCGCACTTCAAGGTGCCCAGCCAACGCGCCGTCGCGTCTGATGACTTGCTCCTCTACTCACTCGAGATCACTGGCGCAGGCGGCTACTGGGTAGAGTTTTCTCGTCCGCTGCTGCGCGGCAAAGTGAGTCC
>DATHJP010000808.1:0-3805 GCA_035489695.1 Terriglobales bacterium | reverse complement strand
GGCGAAGCTGGCCGCGCCCGCGAGGAAATTGAAATGATCAGGAAACTCGCGCCGCAGAGTCCCGCGATTAAGGCCATCGAGGAACGATTGAGCCAACTGAAACCGAGGCAAGAAGTTCGTGACTAACGAAGGGAATCTCCGGCGTTCTTTTGTTGAAGCCCTTCGGAGTGTGTGGGGAGAGACCAGTGAAAAGGCGGTTGTCGTCGCCGCGCTCCTCGCCTTGGCATCAACCGGTTGCTCCAGATCAAAGCCCGGCTCGGACCAGGTTGGGGAAAAAGCCTCTCACGAACTCAATCTGTCTGAGCCTTGGTTTGAAGAAATCTCAAGCAAGGCGAATCTCAATTTCAAGCATAGCTCAGGACACACGTCGCACTTCTACATTCCCGAGATGGAGAGCGGAGGTGTCGGCCTGATCGACTACGACAATGATGGTTTGTTGGACATTTTCTGCGTCAATGGGGGCTCGCTCGATCCTGCTGTCACGAATCGTCCGTCCAATCGACTCTATCGAAATCTCGGCAACTGGAGATTCGAGGACGTGACCGGGCGCGCCGGGGTGGGCGGCCACGGCGAATACGGAATGGGATGCGCTTGCGGCGATTACAACGGAGATGGATGGGTTGACATCTACGTAACCAACGTTGGAACAAATGTCCTCTACCGCAACAACGGGAATGGCACTTTTACTGATGTTACCCGCGAGGCTGGAGTCGGAGGAGGACCCTGGGGCACCAGCGCGGCGTTTTTTGATTATGACGGAGACGGACACCTGGACCTGGTTGTCGCCAATTATATTCACTGGTCTCGCGACCGCGAGGTCGATTGTTTCTCGCGCGGCGGCCTGCCGGACTATTGTTCTCCCTTGAACTACAAGTCCCCTGCGATGGACACGCTCTATCACAACCGGGGAGACGGCACTTTCGAGAATTTCACCATCCCTGGAGGGTTGGACAAAACCTTCGGCAACGGCTTGGGAGTCGTTTGCGCGGATCTTAATCACGACGGCAAGCCCGATATTTTCATTGCCAACGACGCGATGCCAAACCAGCTCTGGATCAATATGGGCAACGGGAAATTCACTGACGAAGCAATGATCCGTGGTTGCGCGGTGAATCGGATGGGGATTGCCGAGGCGGGAATGGGGGTGGCAGCGGTGGACCTTTATCAGCGAGGTTGGCTTGATCTGTTTGTCACTCACCTCGAAGGTGAGGGCAACCGACTCTGGGTCAACACGAATGGCTACTTCACCGATTTGGTGGCCAGCAAGGGCCCTGGCGCGCCGAGCCTGCCGTTCACCGGCTTCGGCCTGGCATTTGCCGACTTTGATAACGACGGACAGCTTGATGTCTATGTGGCCAATGGAAAGGTCAAGCGCGGTCAACGGGAATATTCGTCGCAAGACCACTACGCAGAGCCGAACACCCTCCTGCGGGGACTTGGCAACGGCGAGTTCGAGGACGTGATCCCTCAAGGAGGTGTGGCCAAACCATTGATTGCAACGAGTCGCGGCATCGCAATTGGCGATTTGGACAACGACGGGGGCATAGACATCGTGGTGGTTAACCGGGACGCACCAGCGCACCTGCTCCGAAACCTGGTGAGCGCCCGCGGGCATTGGATCAAACTCCGAGTGATGTATTCCAATGGTGTTGCCGCGATCGGCGCCAGCGTGCGGATCGAGGTCGATGGAAAGACTTTTTGGCGGGATGTCAACCCGAACGAAGGGTATTGCTCCAGCAACGATCCACGAATACACTGCGGTTTGGGCGCCGCCCAAAACGTCAACCGCGTCGTTGTCCGCTGGCCGGACGGAATCGAAGAAGGCTTCGGTCCGTTTCAGCAGGGCCGCGTCTACGAAATCCGAAAAGGGGCGGGGAGAGAATTGCGTAATCCCAGTCCGAAATAAATCGCCGTCGGGTTTCCGCGAGGGCACCCGAGGGCACCGGGGAGGCTCGAATAATTGTTGAAGGTCTTGCGAATTCCTCATAGGTTCGATTGATATGAGGAATTTGCTGCGGATTGTTGTGATGACCGCGTTCAGCCTGACTGCCACGGGGATTTTTTCGGGGTGCTCGAAGGAAAACGCGGACGTCAAAAAAATCAACGTTGCCGCCATGATGGAGGCCCTTAAAGGCGAAGACAAGGATGCTCGCATAAACGCCTGCGTTGAACTCGCGAAGGCAGGGCCAAGAGCCGCGCCGGCCGTACAGGCGTTGATTGGCACATTAAAAGACGCTGATCCCACGGTCAGGCGTCTTGCCGCGTATACACTTGGAGAAATTGGGCCAGAGGCAAAACCTGCGCTCTCTGCTCTGAAAGAATTGATGAATGATCCGGACCGCCAAGTGGTAATGCAGGTCGTCAATTCCCTGAGAAGCATCGACCCGAAAAACAATTCCGACATGAAGAACGTTAGCGTCACCGGGCCCTAACCCAAATCCGCCGCCGGTGGGCGGAAGTACCCTTTCGTGCAGGCTTCTGCCGCAGCGGATTCCTTTCAGAACTGCACTTTGGGCGCTTCTTTCTCTTCGGATGGTGCTTCGAAAAAAGGCTCCTCCTTGAAGCCAAACATTCCAGCGATTGCCACGGTGGGAAAAGTCTGTACCCGCGTGTTCAGCCGAGTAACATTGTCATTGTAGAATTGGCGTGCGTACGCGACGCGATTTTCCGTGCTCGTCAATTCTTCCTGAAGTGAGAGAAAATTTTGGTTCGCCTTCAATTCCGGATAAGCCTCCGACACGGCCAGTAATCTGGCGAGCGCTGAACTGAGTTCTCCTTCAGCTTTGATGACATCAGCCGGCGAAGTGGCGCTGGTGGCGCGCGCCCGCGCGTTGATCACTCGCTCAAAGGTTTCTTTTTCGTGCGCGGCGTAACCCTTGACGGTGTTGACAAGGTTGGGAATCAGGTCATGACGGCGTTTGAGCTGGACGTCGATTTGCGCCCAAGCATTCCTGACTGCCTGCCGCAATGTCACCAGGCCATTATACGTCGCCATCAACCAAAAGCCGACGACAACGATCAGCCCGACCACGATGAGTAGAAGAATTATTGGGGTTGTCATGAGGGCACTTTAGCGGGTAACTCCTGTTTGGCAATTCATTCGAAGGTACAAAACCCCATTCCGTTTGTAGTCTCATCGTGCCTGGAAGCCACGCCGGCTCAGGTGCTCAGGTGCCACAGTTCCCGCCCAAAAATTTCGTTGTCTCGACCGTTCGTCCGCATCATCGTGTGACTTGGCGCTATGAATCGAACAAAGCGAAGGAAATACCGATGGAACCGATCTGTATTTTTTCGACACTACGGATCCGGATGGCATGAACAGAGCGCTGTCGCTGATTGGTTCCGAACTTGACGCGACCACGTAGGTTGTGATCTTAAAGTCTGAAGCGAAAATGGTGATCGAGACGCGTAACCGCATGTTGGAGGAGGCCCAGGCTGGCTTCGAGCAGGCAGGTCTTGGTTTTGGCGAACGTGCGGTGGCAAATGCGAGTTTCTGCGGTGAACTGAACCAACGCACTGGCAGCCTCGGTTGGTCGAAACGGTTCTCAATGTCGGATTGGGTCGTGGCCGACCCAGCGAGGTGTCGGCGGTTTGTGTGTTACATACTGCATTGCAAAGAGTTGACGTTTATCGATTCATCAGGAGTGCGAGAATATGCGATAAGTGAATCGAATGAATAACGTTAACATCCACGCGCCCGATCCACTCCAATTTGGCGTTGTTCTTGTATTGTAACGATAAAGTAATAAAAGATAATGTTTGTCTATCCACAAGCGTTCGATGTCATTGTCGTCGGGGGGGGCAC